>CAZOKU010000005.1:0-44439 GCA_964580715.1 uncultured Rhizobium sp.
CTGAGCATAACCCATCACCCTAACCCTCTCCCCATTCACGGGGAGAGGGAATACGTGTGTAAAAAGGTGTCAGACACTTGTGCTGGGCAGAGTTACAAACTCCGCCCAGCACAAAGAACACAAATAAATCCTCGAGCCTTCAGCTCAAGGATGACGCACTTTGCTTTAGTTATATCCCCACAAATTATTTTTAATATTTTTTGCAATAAATTCTTTATGCAAATTCAAATCAGCCTCTGACACAACAAAATCACGCTTTGCTATGTTTTTTTTAACTCTATTAACTAAAACATTTTCATTTGCAGATCCAACAGCTGCTTTATTTTTCGCAGTTTCAAAACCAAAACCACCCTGCGCGCCTCCCATCAGCTCAATGTAAACATCAGCCAACAGCTCAGTGTCAAGCAAAGCTCCGTGCTTGGTTCTTTTTGATAAATCAATGTTAAATCTGCGGCATAAAGCATCTAGAGAATTTGGTGCACCAGGAAATTTGCTGCGCGCCATTGCCAAAGAATCAGAAACATATGACATGTTAAGCGCGCTCATTCCGAGAGCTTTCAATTCATAATTAATAAATTTTGTGTCAAATGAGGCATTATGAATAATGATTTTAGTGTCTTTAATATAATCCAGAAATTTATGAACCACATGATCAAAAATTGGCTTATCTTTCAAAAAATCTGTGGTAATGCCGTGAATCTTCACCGCATCTTCTGGAACTTCACGCCGCGGATTTACATAAGCATGGAAAAAATTGCCAGTTTTCACCCGATTTATCAATTCAACACAAGCAATTTCAATAATGCGGTGGCCATCTTTGGGGTCAAGCCCTGTGGTTTCAATGTCTAAACAAAGTTCACGCATCGCCTTGAATTAAATCATCTTTAGGCTGACAAAAAGAGCGAGAAGATTCCGACTTCACAAAATTCACCACTTCATCAACCAATTTTGAATCAAATTCTTGCGATGTTTTTTCAACTCTAGTTAGAAAGCTTTCATTACGATTAGAAAAAACCTTTTTAAAGAAATTTCTTAAAGCATGAATATCATCGCGTGCAATTTGATTGCGCTTCATGCCAACAATGTTCAAACCCGCCAAAGACGCCCTTTCGCCCATAACAGTTCCATAAGGAATAACATCATTTTCAACGCCTGACATTCCACCAATCATAGCGCCCTTACCAATTCGAGTGAATTGATGAACCGCTGAAAGCCCGCCAATCACCACATGATCACCAACCTGAACATGACCAGCTAAAGTTACATTATTCGCTAAAATCACATCATTTCCAACCACACAATCATGTGCAACATGCACATTAACCATCAATAAACAATTGTTTCCAACCGTTGTAACCATTGCTCCAGCCTCAGTTCCAATGTGAATTGAAACTCTTTCACGGATGGTGTTATTGTCACCAATCACAACTCGCGATTTTTCACCAGCATATTTTAAATCTTGTGGAACCGCGCCAATTATGGCATAAGGAAATATTTTGTTATTTTTTCCAATTTCGGTGTCGCCTTCTATAACCACATGAGAATGGATTATAGTGCCATCACCAATTTTGACATCATCGCCAATTAATGAATATGGGCCAACTTCAACACCTTTTCCAAGTTTCGCCTTAGGGCTTACTATTGCTGTTGGATGAATTTTTGTGGTCATTAGCTTTTTTTTTCAGTTTCTTTATCAAAAATCATTGCAGAAAAATCAGCTTCTGCAACTTTAGTTCCTTCAACTATGCCAACGCCTGACATCTTCCAGACATTGCCACGGTTTTGTACAACTTTAACATGAAGTTCTAAAACATCACCTGGAATCACTGGTTTTCTAAATTTTGCGCCATCAATGGACATAAAATAAACCAGCTTATTTTCTGGTTCAAAATCAGGGGCAGAAGTGACCATTAAAGCAGCAGTTTGCGCCATCGCTTCAATAATCAGAACGCCTGGCATAATTGGATGATCGGGAAAATGCCCAAGAAAATGTGGCTCGTTAAACGTAACATTCTTAACACCAATAGCGCTCTTTCCTGGATCAAGCTCGATAATTTTATCAACCAACAAGAACGGATAGCGGTGTGGCAAAGATTTAATGATCTTTTTAATATCAACGATAGTTTTGTTTTTCATCTAGAAAAAAATTGTTTATGAAAATTTCTTTATAATGAAAACTATTTCCTAACTAAAAAAAAATCAACAACCTAATAAAAACTCTTGATTAGAAAGCTCTAATAGTGTTTTATATAGGCCTGTCAATCTACTTTTTTATTTTTATCAATGACCAATGGAATGAAAAATATAGGCCCCTCAAACAAATTTAGCGGAGCAGAAATTATCATCAAAGCCCTTGTAAATGAAGGGGTCGATAAGATTTTTGGCTATCCCGGTGGTGCAATTCTGCCTTTTTATGACGCCTTATTTCAACAAGATAAAATTCAACACATTCTAAACCGTCACGAACAAGCTGCAGCGCACGCTGCTGAAGGATATGCACGCTCCACCGGCAAAGTTGGGGTGATCACCGTAACTTCTGGCCCTGGTGCCACCAATGCCATCACTGGCCTTACTGACGCTTATCTCGACTCGATTCCTCTAGTTTGTTTTTCTGGTCAAGTTGCCAGCGGATTAATTGGCACTGACGGCTTTCAAGAGGCTGACATCACTGGCTTGACACGCTCTTGCACTAAATATAATTATCTGGTGAAAGATGTTAACGATCTTGGCTATGTAATTCACGAAGCCTTTTACATCGCGCGTTCAGGCCGCCCTGGTCCAGTTTTAATTGACATTCCAAAAGACGTACAAAACAATCACGGAACCTATCATGGCAAGGCTGAAATCAATCGCCCTTCTTACCAAATTAAAAAACGTCAACTTGAAATCAACCATGATCAAATCGCTGCAGCAATTGATTTGATTGCAAATGCCAAGAAACCAATTTTTTACACTGGTGGTGGAATCATCAACTCTGGAGATGACGCAAGCAAGCTTCTGACCGAATTTGTTCAAACAACTGGCTATCCAATCACCAACACCCTCATGGGTTTAGGCGGTTTTCCTGCAACTGATCCACATTTCATCGGAATGCTCGGCATGCACGGAACTTATGAAGCCAACATGGCAATGTATGAATGCGACGTGATGATCAACATCGGCGCGCGCTTTGACGACCGCGTCACTGGCAGAGTTTCTGGCTTTTCACCAAATTCCAAAAAAATTCACATCGACATCGACGATTGCTCAATTGACAAAATCATCAAAGTTGACGTGCCAATCATTGGTGATGCTGCTGTGGTTTTAAAAGCTTTGCTTCGCGAATGGCAACGCCGCAATTTATCTAACCGCAAAAAAGAAATTCACAGTTGGTGGGAACAAATCAAAAAATGGCAAGCAATTAAATCACTTTCTTACGAAAAAAGTGACAGCACCATCAAACCAGAATATGCCTTGGAACGCTTGAATTTCTTCACTAAAGAACAACAACCTTTCGTTTCAACCGACGTTGGACAGCATCAAATGTGGGCGGCACAATATATGCAATTTAATCACCCAAAAAAATGGCTTACTTCTGGCGGCCTTGGAACCATGGGCTACGGTGTTCCTGCTGCTCTTGGCGCACAAGTTGCAAACCCAGAAGCTTTAACCATCTGCATCAGCGGCGATGCTTCTTTTATGATGAACTTACAAGAGCTTGCAACCATCAAACAATATAATTTGCCAGTTAAAATTTTCATTTTAAACAACCGCTACATGGGCATGGTGCGCCAGTGGCAAGAGCTGATCTATGAAAAACGCGAAAGTCAATCTTACATGGAATCTTTGCCTGATTTCATTAAGCTTGCTGAAAGCTTTGGCATCAAAGGAATGCGCTGTGAAAGCCCTGACCACCTTGATGAAAAAATTTTAGAAATGATCAATCACAAAGGCCCTGTTTTGTTTGATTGTGTGGTGGAAAAATCTGAAAACGTTTTCCCAATGATTCCAGCAGGCTCTGCACACAATGAAATTCTGCTTGGAAGCCAAGCAAAACTTTACGTAACTAAAGACATTAACGCAGTTTAAAAATGACAGAAACCAGCAAAAAACACGTAATTGCAATTTTAGTTGATAACGAATTCGGCGCTTTGGCTCGTATTGTCGAACTTTTTTCTGCACGCGGCTATAACATCGAAACCCTTACAGTTGCGCCAATCAGCCAAGATAAAAAACTCTCTCGCATCACCATCACCACTTATGGAACTGATAAAACCATTGATTTAATCTGCAAATTGTTAAAAAGAATCATTCCAGTGCACAATGCCGCCGAGCTCACTCGCTCTGAAGGCTATATTGAGCGCGAACTGGCTCTGGTGCATATTATCGCAGATGAAACAACTCGCACATCCGCAATCAAAATGCTAGAACAATATCGCACTTACATCGTTGATGTTGCTGGCGATTCTCTGGTTTTTGAGGTTATTGGCGATTCTAAAACCGTTGATGAAGTTATTGAAAAGCTTGCCAGCTATGGCCTTGCTTCAGTTTCAAGGACTGGCATTGCTGCGGGTTTTAAGGGCAAGAAATTGCTTTCCAAAACCACTTGACCTTTTAACTTTGAAACATTACAATGCCGCCCCTTAAGTTATCGTTTATTCATAATATTTTTTACTAATATGGCTGGAAAACCTAAAGCTTCAAAAGCAAAAAGAAATTCAATTTTGTTCAAAATGGTGAGCACTGCAGACACTGGATTTTTCTATCTTGCACGTCGCAATCCAAAACAAAAACAAGAAAAAATGGTCTTCAAAAAATACGACCCTATCGTTCGCAAACACGTTGAATTTAAAGAGCAGAAACTTTCTTCTTAGTTTTTAATTACGCAATTTTTAGCACACCACAATTCACCACTATGCCCGAGATCTCCCGCTTTTTTGGTATCGTTATTTATATGTATTTTAACGATCACAACCCTCCACATTTTCGTGTCAAAATAATTACAGATACACTCAATGTCATGCTGAGCTTGTCGAAGCATGATTCTGGTTTCGGAGTCCATAACCATGCTTCGACAAGCTCAGCATGACGATTATGCAAAAACATTTTACAAAATAAAACCACTAATTATGAATTACGTAACTGAAGCTAAATATCTCAAAGATTATCAAATCAGAATTACATTTTCTGATGGTAAAAAAACTATAGTAAACCTTGAAAACACTATAAAAGCAGATCGTAGAAAAATTTTTCAAGAACTAATTGATAAGAAAAACTTTCAAAATTTTAAGGTTGCAATGGATACTATTGTGTGGAAAAATGGACTGGATTTAGCACCAGAATTTTTATACAATCTCTAATTTTTAAATATGACAAACTTAACTTCCCTAAATTCTCAAATAATTGAAGTGGTGGAAAACGCTGCTATCGCTTGCTATGATTGGATTGGTAAAGGTGATAATATGGCAGCTGATCATGCTGCTGTTGAGGCGATGCGTCGTGATTTGAATAACATGAATATCAGCGGAACCATTGTGATTGGTGAAGGTGAGCGTGATGAAGCGCCGATGCTTTATATTGGTGAAAAAGTTGGCAAAGGCGGAATTGAAGTGGACATTGCTCTTGACCCGCTGGAGGGCACCACAATTTGTGCTAATGCTTCTGAAAATTCTTTAGCAGTTATTGCTTTTGCTAACAAAGGCGGGTTTTTGCATGCGCCAGATGTTTACATGGACAAAATTGCCGTTGGTGCTGGTCTTCCACAAGGCGTTATCGATCTTGATAACAGCGTTAAAACCAATTTAAGCAATTTGGCGAAAGCAAAAAAATGCGAAATTTCTGATTTAACCGCGATGATTTTAGATCGTGATCGTCACAAAGAATTAATTGCCAAAACTCGCGAAGCTGGGGCAAAAGTCCGCTTAATTGGCGATGGCGATGTTGCTGGTGTTATTGCTTGCACCAATCAAAACACTCGCGTTGACATTTACATGGGCAGTGGCGGCGCCCCTGAAGGGGTTTTAGCTGCTGCAGCTTTGCGCGTGATTGGCGGGCAAATGATGGGACGCTTAATTTTTGGCAATAATCAAAAACAAATTGAGCGCGCCAAAAAAATGGGAATTGCTGATTTAAACAAAAAATATACTGCGGAAGAAATGGCCAAAGGCGATGTGATTTTCGCCTGCGCTGGCGTGACTGATGGCTATATGCTTTCTGGCGTAAAAAAATGCCATCACAAAACTTATGTCAGCTCATTATTAATGGATTCGCGCGCTAAAAAAGTTATCAAAACCACTTCCGAAATTTTTTAAATTTATGTCAAATATCAAAGTTATTTCACAATATATCAAAGACCTTTCTTTTGAAGTTCCATCTGCACCAGAAAATTTTTTAAACCAGCAACAAACCAAGCCAGACTTAGGCGTTTCAATTGACATTGACGCCAAAAAAATTGCCGCTGACATTTTTGAAATCACTTTAAAAATTAAAGCAACTGCTGAAGAAAAGCAGAAAAAAATTTTCATCTGCGAAATTGCTTATTGCGGACTTTTTTCGATTCAAAATATTGAAGAAAAAATGCTCGAACAAGTTTTGTTAATTTACTGCCCTAACCTGCTGTTTCCTTATTTGCGCCGTATTGTCGCAAATTTAACCACTGACGGCGGCTTTCCATCTTTAACACTTGACCCAATTGACTTTGCCGCGCTTTACGCTAGAAGACAAGAGGTGGCAAATGCCGAGCCGATTAGCAATCGAAAAAATTAGTTATGAAACTTCTCTCCAAATTTTTAGTATTTTTTTTCATCATAACTTCCGCGCAAGCCCAAGAAACCTATAAATTTGACGAAAACCACACCACCGTAGTTTGGACAGCCAACCATTTTGGTTTTTCCAACCCTTCAGGAAAATTCACCGATGTTAAAGGCGATTTAACCTTAGACGAAAACGATCCAGAAAAAAGCTCGGTTAATGTTACAATCAAAACTGATTCAATTAACACTGGAATAGAAAAATTTGACCAACATTTAAAAAGCGCTGATTTTTTTAATACTGCCAATTTTCCAACCGCAAAATTTGTTAGCACTAATGTTGCAATCACTGGAAAAAACCGCGCTAAAGTTATGGGAAACCTCACTTTGCTTGGTGCAACCAAAGAAGTTGTTTTAGATGTTAAACTTAACCGCATCGCCCTCAACCCTTTCACCCAAAAGAAAACTGCTGGATTTAGCGCTGTTGCAAACATTAAACGCTCTGATTTCAACATGAATTTCGGCATTCCCGGAGTTTCTGATATGGTTAAATTAACCATCGAAGCTGAAGCAATTTTGCAAGACCAACCAAAGCAAGTGGCTGTTTCTGCAAGCGAATGGAAAATAATTCCTGAAAAAAGCTCAATTAGCTTTAAAGCAAGTCAGAATAATTCCGCAATTGAAGGTTCATTTAAAAATTTCAGCGGCAACATTGATTTTGATAAAGACCGCCAAAACGGTAATAAAATTTTAATGACGGTTGAAACCACGTCTATCAAGCTTTCTTTCGATGAAATTTTACAAATTTTAAAAGACAAAAACTGGCTTGCAATCGAAGGTTTTCCACAAGCAACTTTTTTTGCTGATAATTTTTCTCGCTCATCCGACAAAAATTTCACCGCCAATGGCAAATTAACCATCAAAGACAAATCAATTCCAACCACCGTAAATTTCAGCTTTAAAGAATATTCCAAAACCACTGCCACCGCAGTTGGATCCTTCAAAATCAACCGCAGCGACTTCAACATCGGAAACAACGACTTTGACCGCAACAAACAAGTTGACAACACCGTTGAAATCAACTTCACCATCACCGCCGAAAAGCCCTCGAATGAAGCTTCCCCAAAAACAAACTCAACCATAAACTCAACAAAATCATCACCAAGCTTGCAATCAATAATTCGATAAGTATTTTGTCTAGCTTGAATTTGACATTATTATTCTTGCTCAGGCAGGATTTGCAATCCTGCCTAGACGTTCATTCCCCTGCTCAACACATGGCATGAACCTATGGACGGGGTTACAAACCCCGTCCAGCAACGTATCTGACTGCCACAGCAGCACAAAAAAAATACCAACTTCAGCCGCAAACTGAAGGATTATAAATTATGGAGAGGTGGCCGAGAGGCTGAAGGCACCTTCCTGCTAAGAAGGTATACGGGTAAAACTGTATCAAGGGTTCGAATCCCTTCCTCTCCGCCATAAAAAAGGACTAACCCCAAAAGGGTTGGTCCTTTTTTTATAACAGAAAGGAAAAACTAAAGTAAAAGTAACCTGGAACCTTTTCTTTAAAGTATACTGTCCCCAGAATTAAGAAATATTAAGCACGTAGGTCTTTGCGCCCATAACTGAAAAATCCCAGCGCATGATGTCGGTTGATTTGGCGTTTTTGCCTATAACCATTCCTTCGCGGTAAAAATGAAGTTCAATCTTTTCTTGTCTTATCAGCTCATCCAGAACCGCAGATTCTTTGAATCCTCTTTGAACTCTATCAACTGAATCAGCAACTATTGCCACTACTTCTTTTTGCTTTTTGGCAAATTCCAACATTTCGTAAAATTCTTTACGCGAACCACGTGTTGAACTTTCAACAATATCCAATTCTTTGATAACCTTAAAATCTTTTCTCTGACAATATTCTCGAAGCCTCATCTTTTGAGCTTCGATCGAATGACCGTCTTGTTGCTCTGCGGTTGAAACGCGAGAGAGGATTATGGCTTTCATATATCAAAATTTAGATTACTACAAACTCTTTAAAATCATCCGACAACCTTTTTCGTAAAATTTTAGTTTTGGAATTATACTCTAAAAAATACGAATCCATCATCAAGCGTATTTCCGCAACATATTTATCATCTACATTCTCTATAACAGAATTTATAAAGAGTTTTGCGTCCTCAAATAAATTAATCGCATGATCTGGATCTGTATTCTTTAGAGAGTATAGCTCCATCAAGTCAAATGTGCTGAAATTATTGGCAAAAAGTGGAATATCTTTTTCATCAAAGAAAACCTCTTCTAAAGATAACGAGCTATTATAATTCAAATTACCATGCAATAAATCATTTCTTATATTAACCACTTTTTGAACCTTCTTAAAATAATCTTTGGGGATATTTATGATATTCTGTTTAAAGCCAATACAATAAAGTGGTAATTGCTTGATTTTAACATCAATACCACCCTTCAAAAAAGAATCGAATAATCTTTTATCTTCTTTGACTTCATTTTTTGCCAACAAGGTAAAAATTAGATGAATAAATGCTTCTATCATTATTGGCGTAAAGCACATCAGGATAGTTGAATGGGAAGAAAGTGTTGAAAAGTGCCAAGATATCCCTTCCATTTCTTTCACTGCGTTTTGATATTCAAGATTGTTAGAAGGATATTTTGGTACTTTAAGTGGGGCTTTCTTAAAAGTTTCTAATATTTTTCTGGTAGAATCACATAAGTCATAAAAAGATTTGTATGGATTCTTTATAACACTAACTTGCTCAAATTTTTTCTTTATCTCTACTACTTCCTTTTTGCAGAATTTTATATCATCCATTAATTCCTGCAAAAAAGCATCGGTATCAAATTTTTCAATTAAGTCGGAAACTGAAAATATACCCAAATCTCTATAATGCTGATAAATATAAACATGACACTGTCTATATTTAAACCCATACTGCCAATTTAAAGGATTATTTATATCAGTTTTTTTATCCCCGTGTATATGTCCATAAATCCCATTCTGATCACCAAACTTCAATCTTAGGTACGAATACATTTCAACGGAGTTAGTGCAAGATATTAAAATACCCTTATGGTCGTATTTATAAGTTTTTTCAGCAAATTTCTTGAAGTCCGTTATGATCTCCTCAAGTGTTAATAATACTAACTCTTTCATTTCTCTGGATAATTGGTTGCTAATGCTTGGTTTCCAAAATACTTTAGGGAAACTTTATCAAAACTCCTCATCTTATTTTCCAAATCGGAAATCGCCATAAATCTATAGTTTTTATGACCAGATTCAATTGCTTTCAGTTCTTTTTGCATTCTATACCACTGATGATTTGGCAAATCCAACTCAACCCTTGCCCCCCTGTTTCCTAAAGATTGGAAATTCTGGGGACAGTATACTGAATTACAAATTCTGAGAAATTCTGGGTACAAATTCTGGGGACAGTATACTGAATTACCACCCCTTATCCAAAATCCATCTACCAAATATAACTATTTACAACTTACCTAATCCAGCTAAAATAAAAAGCACATTAATCACTACATAATAAATCCAATGGCAAGAATAGCACGAATCGTAGTACCTGGAATAGGTCACCATATAACCCAAAGAGGTGTTCGCTCCATGAATATATTTCGCGGAGCTGAAGATAAAAAATATTATCTCACATTATTATTAAAACTATCCATACAAGAAGGTTTGGAAATTCATGCTTATTGTTTAATGGATAATCATGTCCATTTATTAGCAGTTCCTAAATTTGAAGGCAGTATTCGTAAAGCTGTAGGAGAAACTCATAGACTATATACCAGAAAAATAAACTTTGAGCAGCGAGTAAGAGGACATTTATTTCAGGAAAGATTTTTTTCATGTCCACTAAGCGAATCGCACTATATTGCCACAGCAAGGTATATTGAGAGAAATCCAGTCAGAGCCAAAATGTGTAAGCAGGCCTGGAATTATGAGTTCTCAAGTGCAAAATATCATGTAGGTCAAGTTTTAAATGATCCATTGTTAACTAAAAAAGATTGGCACTTTAGCAATCAAGAATGGCAAAAATTTTTACAGGAAGAGAGTGTCGAAATTGATGCAATAAGAAAATCTACAAAAACAGGAAGGCCTTTTGGTGATAAGAAATTTGTTAGTGATTTAGAAAATATGCTAGGAAGAGGTTTATGTTTAAAAAAACCTGGACCTAGGATTAAATAAGTATACTGTCCCCTTTTTCTTTATATTCTTTTTATCCCGAATTGGCGTTTAAAGTATACTGTCCCCAGAATTACGAATGCATCAAAACCAAGTATTGTAAAGAGTTAGCTGGCACTTCTCTAAAATCTTTTTGTTTTTTTAGCGCCAAACTTGCCAATCTTGCTGCCAAACCTTTTTAGTTTAGCGCCAAATCCGCTGCCAAATTTTTTTTCAGAACCGCTTTTTTGCTTTCTTGAAAAATCTGAATTAGAGCCGTTTTCTGAATCGTCAAATTTTCTTCTGTCTTCGTCTCTTCTTCTATTTCTATCGCCGCTTTTACCAAATCTTGAGCCAAATTTTGGCTTTCTGCCTTCGCTATAATCTTTTTCAAAAAATGAGCGATTACCAAATTTTTTATCACCAAAATCACGTTTAGATTTTCGATAATCTCTTGAATTGTCAGAACCTAAATTATCTCTTTTGTCATCATTAAATCTAGATCTTTTAGGCCTTGAATCATCACCCTCAAATCTTGACTTAGACTTATCAAAAAATCTAAATTTGCTGCCTTTAGAAGGTCGATTATCAAATTTATTTTCAGAGGTTTTTTTGAATGATGAGCGCTCACTTCTTCCTTCACGCCCCTCTTCATTAAATGATTTTCTGTCGCCAAAATCCGTTCTTTTTGATCTATTGTTAGAAAATGAAAATTTATCGCGATCATTAAACCTCGTTGGCCTTTCGCCATTCGAGTCAGAATTAAAGCGCGATCTTGATCCTTCAAAATTAAATTTTTGCCTAGAACTGCCGTTATTTTTATAACCGCTTTTTGGACGCTCATTTTCAGAAAGCAAACTTCTTTGAGATGCGCTAGCTTTAACTCCATGAAAAGGATGAGTGTCATCAATTGGCAATTTCATTTGAATGGTTTTTTCAATATCCTTCAAAAGCAAAAGTTCAGAATTATCACAAAAAGAAATAGCACTGCCTGCCCTGCCCGCGCGACCAGTTCTGCCAATTCGATGCACATAACTTTCAGGATGATTAGGAAGCTCGTAATTAATAACGTGAGTGATGCCAGCAATATCAATGCCTCGCGCCGCAATGTCAGTTGCAACTAACACCTTAATTTCACCAGAACGAAAACCCTCTAAAGCCTTTTCTCTAGCACCTTGCGATTTATTTCCATGAATTGCAGCAGATTTAATTCTGTTATTTTCTAAAAATGCAGCAATGCGATTAGCCTTGTGTTTGGTTTGAGAAAAGACCAAAAACAAACTATCCGCACTTTCATTTTCAATGATTGATTTTAATAAAAGCGATTTATTGGCCTTATCAACAAAATTAATTTTTTGGTCAATTTTTTCAACGGTTGTTGATTCAGGAGTGACTTCAATTCTAACTGGATTATTCAAAATTGAATTTGCCAAAACCGCCACATCTTTAGGCATGGTGGCTGAAAAAAACAAGGTTTGGCGCTGTTTAGGAAGTTTGGCGATGATTTTTTTAACATCATTAATAAAGCCCATATCAAGCATTCGATCTGCCTCATCAAGCACAAAAATTTCCAACTGAGAAAATTTAATCACGCCTTGATTGATCAGGTCCAACAAGCGCCCAGGGGTTGCAATTAAAATGTCAAAACCATTTTTTGCAAGCCTGATTTGATTATCAATGCCAACACCACCAAAAATAACTCCTGATTTCAGATTTAAATCTTCACCATAAAGCTTGATATTATCATTGATTTGAGTCGCAAGCTCACGGGTTGGAGTTAAAATTAAAGCGCGAACATTAGAATGTTGAACCGAATTTTCACTTTTAAATAAATTATCCAAAATTGGCAAAGCGAATGCCGCAGTTTTTCCCGTTCCGGTTTGCGCAATTCCCAGCAAGTCTTTTCCTTCCAGCAAATGCGGAATCGCCTGCAGTTGAATTGGAGTTGGATGTGTATAACCCTTTTTTTCTAAAGCATTAAGAATTTTAATATTTAAATTTAATTTTTTGAAATCTGACATTGTAATTGTTGTTAGGACACTGGTTGCAAATCAAAAATTTCAATAAAAAGTTTGATTTGTAATCAATACCGTTAAGTTAGAAGTTAATTCTAGCAACCAAACCTTGCAAAGCTAGCGACATCTTAGGCATTTCTTCTTTATAACATTTCAGCTGATAATTCTATAAATCCTAATTTGAACTTACATCATAACACTTATAATAAGGTTTTGCAAATTAAAAATAAAAAAATCACCTAGAAAGCTTTGCTGGAGGGCTTTGTAAAGTAAAAGCCAATGAATGAGATAATCTTCCAGAGTCAGACGGTGCTTCAGTTGCCATTTCCTCTGCACAACCAAAAACTTCAACATTTTTTTCTTGTCCTTCTAAAAAAATCTCTAAATCTTTAGAAATTCCAGTAAAAACTGATTTTGACTCAATAGCTGAAATAATTTTACGCGTTTCTTGCCCTCGCTCACAATGATGTTTTGATATCATTGATCTTGCTGATAAAACTTCTTTTTCAAAACATCGATCAAGATTAGCGCCAACGGCAATTAAAAATTTAACCACGTTCCATTTACCACATATATTAGTTCCTGGAAGATTAACATCCTTGCAAGTGTAATATAAAGCACGATCAAGATTTTCCTGCTCAATTTTGCATGAAGCCTTTTCTTTATTAATGAACAAAGATTTTACTAAATCATATTCACCGCGATATGCTGCGTTTTCAAATTGGTTGGTTGTATCTCTAACTCTCGACATTTTAACTTAAAAAGATTTTTGCCAACCAAGAGTAATGTTGTAATTGCTTTTCATCTGAATTCCACTATATTTTTGATATAAAGGAACACCAGCTTCAACGCCAAGTCTGTGGCCTTTAAGCGCACCATTTGGCACGATAAAATTCACCCCGAATAATAAATCTAACTTTCTTCCACCACTAAACAAAGCATTGTTAGTTGGGCTCATCATCAAAGCATCTTCGCTGTTTAAAGCAGAATCAAACCCTTTGGTTTTTTGTGTTATGCTATAATTAAGACGCGACGACAAAGAAAATGCCTCATTTAATTTTTTCGCACCCCATGCAGTTAGATTATAACTGTCTCCTAATTTATATTTTAAGCTATTGTTATTAATGCGAAATTGGCCATTAACTTGCGCGCCGTAAGAATAACTTTCTTGAAATCCACTATAACTAAAACCCGGCAAAAACGCATAAGAGCCCGATCCAAGCTGCATCGCATAAGCCGCTCTTGAACCATTGTCGTTTCTTTTAATATTGCCACTTGGAATTAAAAGACCAAAATTAAACTGCGCATGACTGTTGGCATCTTTAAAAAACTCATACATTCCCGTAATTGAACTGTCGCCAAAACCAGAAATATTTGCACTAGTTTTAGCACCATCCATATCAACCATTTTCATGCTGTTGGTTACATAATTTGACATCACCATCACAGTTAGTTTATCAGTAATTCCATACATCACCATCGCCATATGCATCTTCATATTCATCTTAGTTGGCACCATCATATAATCATTTAAAGCAGCAGCATTAGAAAGGTTTTTTGTGCCATCTTGCATTTTATTCATGTTCATCAAATCATAACGATAAGAAAGCATAAATTCTCCCTTTTTATGAATATGATCACGCATCACGCCAATTGGCGCATGACCATCTGGTCTGCTTAGATAAAGGTCGGAATTAGAAGCAAAAGAAGCAGAAGAAGCGGTCAAACAAACACCAAAAGCAATTTTTACAAAAGTTGATTTATTCATAAGAAAAAAATTAGTTGAAAAAAAACTAACTTTTTATTTCTAACCAGCTTCACTAACAATCAAAACCTTATAGATGAGACAATTTGTCCTATACCAAAACATAAATCTATTCCTTCACCCGCCTTTTTTCCAGCTTTCTTGCTAAAGTTCTGCGATGCATTCCAAGAATTCTTGCCGCTTTTGAAACATTAAAATCAGATTCAAGCAAAACCTCGTGGATGTGCTCCCACTCTACATTTTTAATCGAAGTTTTTTTGCTTAAAACCGCATCTTTTTCTCCAGCTTTTTTACCCATAAAAGCCGCAATAATATCATCAGCATTAGCAGGTTTTGCAAGATAATAACAAGCCCCCAGCTTAATCGCCTCAATGGTCGTGGTGATGCTCGCGTATCCAGTTAACATTACAATTTTCATCGATGAATCAAATTCATGGAGTTTTTTAATACATTCCAAACCAGATTCTCCGACCATTTTCAAATCAACTACAGCATAACATGGATGAAATTTTGATAAACTCTCAACTGCTTCTTTAGTGCTTTTTGCAACTTTCACATCATAACCTCTTCTTACAAAAGAGCGACTTAAGCTGCTGGATAAATCTTCATCATCTTCAACAATTAAAATTGATTTGTGCTCTTTCATAAATTTTTTAAAGGAATTTTAATTTCAATTTCCGCACCGCCATTTTTTTTATTACTCGCTTTTAAATTTCCGCCAAATCTCGCAAAACTGTTGATTGCCAAAAACAAACCAAGACCATTGCTGTCATTTTTAGTGGTAAAATTTGGCTTCCCAATATTTCGTAAAACCTCTTCACTAAAACCCCTGCCCTGATCTTTTACGATCACCCGCAAATCATGATCACTTTCTTCAACCAAAATTTCCACCAACTCAAAAGACTCTTCCAAAGCATTGTCAAAAACATTAAAAAATGCGAGTTTTAAATCACTGCTCAAAATAATTTTCTTATCTGATTTTTTGACAAACTTATAATTCAAATTTTGCGGAAGCCGCAACTCGCTCCATTCTTTTATCAAATCATCAAAAGCTTCTTGAACAGAAACCTTCTGGGCGTTTTCTAATCTAATTTTTCCAGAAGAAGATAAAATTTCTGAAAGAATTTTTTTACAACGCCTAACCTGCAAGTCTAGCAGCTGTATGTCTTCATCAACATCTTTTGCAAAATTCATTTTTTTCCAATCAGACAAAACCACTGCAATTGTGGAAAGCGGAGTGCTTAATTCATGAGCTGCACTAGTTGCAAACAAACCCATTTTTATCAATTGCTCTTTTTCCAGCGATTGTTGTTTTAACTGGCTTATTTGTTTGTCTCTTTCTTTTAAATTTTTAATTATTTTTGTAACAAAAATCAGCAATAAAACCGCAGCAAAAACATAACTAATCAACATGCCTTGAAGATGTAATCCAAAAGAATCTGCATGTCCAGCATGATGATTAAACTCGTGAAGCTCTTGATAGTTAAAGCTTAAACCAACATAACAAAAAATTGTGATAATTCCAATTAACCACGAATAAAAAGCAGACAACAAAACCGCACTAATAATCACCTGTAATAAAAACAGCGCAATAAATGGATTAGAAATTCCACCACTAAAATAAAACTGCAATGTAAGAGCCACAACATCAAGCAACAGCTCAATAAACAATCTTTTGTCGCTGATGTTTTTTTGTGACTCATAAAGATAAAAACTAAAAATGCTCAACAACCCAAGCGCCCCGATCACCGAAAACATCAAACCCAAAGGCAAAGAAATTTCCAAAAAATAATAAGCCACCAAAATAGTTCCAGCCTGCCCAATTATTGCAATCAACCTCAAAAACAGCAGCTGCAACAAATTTCGTCTGTTAGTTGTTTGTGATATAAAATCACTATCAAAAATTTTATTTGTTTCTTCTTCCATTTATAGATTTAATTTAACTTTAAAACGCCTGTTCGGGATAAAAATGCACCAAATCCAAGTATCTAGAAGAATTGGAGTTTAAAATTTTTCTTCTTACCCCAAGTTGGCATTTTAATTTTATAACTGCTTAATTTTATTTTAAGTTGTGATGATTTTATAAAATAAAATTTCATAATAATAGCATAAATCAATGCAAAAAAACCTTCATTTTATTTTTGGCGATCAGCTCTCTTTATCATTGCCAAACCTTGTTTACTTCAATAAAAAAAGCGATATTATTTTAATGTGTGAAGTTGCTGAAGAAACCGAATATGCTTGGCATCATGTTAAAAAAATCGCCTTAATTTTTGCAGCAATGCGACATTTTGCACTTGAACTTGAACAACAAGGCTTCAAAGTTGATTATGTTAAATTTGATGACAGCAAAAACAGTGGATCATTTGACGGAGAAATAAAAAGGGCAATAAAAAAACACAACCCACAAAAAATATTACTCACTGAACCTTCGGAATACAGAGTTTTTCACAAAGTTTTAGATTGGCAAAAAAATCTAAAACTTCCTATCGAAATTTTTAATGATGAACGTTTTTTATGCTTAAAAAGCGAGTTTTATCAATGGGCAAAAAATAAGAAAGAATTGCGATTAGAATTTTTTTATCGCGAAATGCGAAAAAAATATAAAATTCTAGTTGATGCCAAGCTAAAGCCACTTAAAGGCAAATGGAATTTTGATTCTGATAATCGCAAAACTCCAGAATCACAAATGAAATCACCAAAAAGAATTTCTCATAAAAAAAGTAAAATAACCTTAGAAGTTCTTGAATTAGTAACAAAAAAATTTCATAAAAATTTTGGCGATCTATTGCCATTTAATTTTGCCGTAACGCGCGAGGAAGCTTTGCTTGAAGCTGAGCATTTTATGACAGAATTATTACCAAATTTTGGCGATTATCAAGATGCCATGGTGACTGGCGAAGCTTATCTTTATCATTCTCTGCTTTCTTGCTATATCAACATTGGTTTGCTTTTGCCACTAGAAATTTGTCAAATGGCTGAAAAAAAATATCATCAAGGTAAAGCACCAATTAATGCTGTTGAAGGTTTTATCCGTCAAATTCTTGGCTGGAGAGAATATGTGCGAGGAATTTACTGGCTAAAGATGCCAGAATATATAAAAAATAATTTCTTAGAAGCAAAAAACCCTTTACCCAAATTTTATTGGGATGAAAAAACCACAATGTTTTGCTTAAGCGAAGTGGTTAAGCAAACCAGAGAACATGCCTATTCTCATCACATTCAACGTTTGATGATCACAGGCAATTTTGCTTTAATTGCAGGATTAAATCCACAGCAAGTGCATGAATGGTATTTAGGAGTTTACGCTGACGCTTTCGATTGGGTTGAAGTTCCAAACACAATTGGAATGGCACTGCACGCCGATGGCGGACTTATGGCAAGCAAACCTTATGCTGCAAGCGCAAAATATATTTCACGCATGAGCAATTTTTGTAAATCTTGCCGTTTTAATCCTGAACAAACAGTTGGTGAAAATGCCTGCCCTTTTAATTCCCTTTACTGGCATTTTATGCATCGCAACGAAAAAAAGCTAAAATCAAACCAACGCTTGAAATTTGTCTATCCAACATGGTATAAAATGAATGAAGAAAAACGCAAAGAAATAATAAAAACCGCCGAAAATTATCTATCAAAAATCTCAAAAAATCAGTTATGAAAATCGCAATAATAGGCTCTGGAATTTCTGGAATGGCTGCTTCGTGGCTTTTAAACAAGAAATATGAAATCGATTTATATGAAAAAAATGATTATGTTGGTGGACATTCCAACACTGTAGAAATTGATTATGATGGCAAAAAAATTGCGGTTGACACTGGTTTCATTGTTTTTAATCACCAAACTTATCCAAATTTAAAAGCGTTGTTTGAACTGCTTCAAGTTAAATGTCAAACAAGCAACATGTCTTTTTCTGCTTCAATTGACGAAGGAAAAATTGAATATAGTGGGCAAAGCCTTGCAACGGTTTTTTGTCAGAAAAAAAACCTCTTTAATTGGAAATTTTATTTGATGATTAAAGACATTTTAAAATTTAATAAAAAAGCAACTGAAATTTTAGAAAGTGACAGAAACCCCAGCTTAGAGCAGTTTTTAGAAGATTTAAAAATGGGCAGTTATTTTCAAAAATTTTATTTGTTGCCTATGGCTGCTGCGATATGGAGCTGTCCTTTGGAAGTTATAAAAAAATATCCTGCCAAAAGTTTAATTAGATTTTTTGTTAATCATGGACTGTTGCAAGTTACAAACCAACCACAATGGTACACTGTTTCTGGCGGCAGCAGAGAATATGTAAAACTTTTATGTGCTGATTTTAAAGATAAAATTTTTCTTAATTCCAAAATAAAAAAAATTAAAAAACTCGCTGATAATAAATTAGAAATTGCAGGAAAAATTTATGATAAAGTTGTGTTGGCATGCCACTCAAATCAAGCTTTAGAATTAATTGATGATTTTAGCGACGAAACAAAAAATTTGCTTAGCAAAATTAAATATCAAAAAAATATTGCCACTTTACACAAAGACCAAAATTTGATGCCAAAAAACAAAAAAGCTTGGGCCAGTTGGAATTATTCTAGCAACTGTAAAGACAAGCAAAATCAAGGCTTAGCGCTTACTTATTGGATGAATATTTTGCAAGGAATTGATCAAAATCATCCACTTTTTGTTAGTCTTAATTCGAAACACAAAATTGATCACAGCAAAATTTTTGCTGAATTTGAATATGAACATCCAATTTTTGATTTAGAAGCTGTTATGGCACAAAAAGAATTTGAAAAAATTCAAGGAAAAGAAAATTTATATTTTTGTGGCGCTTATCTTCGCTATGGATTCCACGAAGATGGGCTTTTATCAGCAATTAATGTTGCAAAAAAACTTGGTATTAATTTTTCTGATTATGATTAAGTGTTTTATAAGAATATCTTTATTAATCTTTTTTGCATTTTTTACAATAGAAGCACAAGCTACTGTTATAAGCACACCTTCAACTTCAACACATAATCTTGACTCAGGTGACACTGGAAGAACTTTATTTATAACAGACTCAGGCTCTATTACAGTCACAGGATCACCCGCTGTTATTGGAAATGCCTCGTCAAACTATATTATAAATCTAAATCGAATTAACAATTCCACTGGCATCGCAAGTGATCAAGAAGCTGTAAAAGTTACTAATGGAACATTAAGCCTAACTCTAACAAAAGGCCTTATTTCCAGCAGCCTCGATGGCTCTGGACTTTTTGTTGAAAATGGCACAATTTCTGTGAATAATTCAGGATCTTCTTCTGGAGTTTTTAACGCAATCAATGTTAGCGCCGATGGAATAATTGAAAACACCAATACGGGCGGTGTTGCAATTAATTTTAACAACAGTAATGCAAGCAAAATTAGCACCAACGGCATCACAAACTATGGAATAATTCGTTCTGCCGGCCAGGTGATTAGATACACCAACGCCGAAACATCCTCATCCGTTCTTAGCATCACAAACTATGGAACAATTGATGGCACTGATGGATATGCGATTATTTCAGGTGATTATACCAAAATACAAATCAGCAATTCTGGCACAATTAACGGCGAATTAAATCTTGGCACACATTCTAACAACACAATAACTGGCGGAACAATCAACGGCAACATCACATCTCAACCAAATTCTTATTTAAGCCTTTCTTCTGTTAACCTTAACGGATATGTCAATTTAGGAGGTGGATCAACTGCAATAATAACCTCATCCACCACAGGAAGCATTCAAATGGACACAGGCGGAGTTATAAGTTTAAGCAATTCAACTGTTGGCGACATTGGCACACTCACCAATAATCAAGGCATCGTGCGCGCCTATTCAGGAGACGAAGTTGTAGTAAATTCAATTTCTGCCTCTTCTCCAACTGCTCCTAAAATTAAACAGCTTCTACTTGATAATGGCTCACATATGCGCGTCACTCAAAGCATTCGCGTTGGTTCTGACGGAATTTTAATCAATAGCGCAAATTCACAACTTACCGTTTCAGGTAATACACTTTCAGGAAACATTTCTCTAGGCGGAAAACTTAATTTAAACAACAGCATCAACATCACTGGCGCAATCACAGGAAATGGACACGGAACTCTCAACCTGCAAAATAACACCAGCTATCTAAGCGGCAACCTCACTTTAACTGGCGGCGACACCATTTCTTCAATAATATCAAGTTCATCAGGAAAAATAATCGTTGCTGAAGGTTCAATTGCAAGCAACAGCGCTAACACTAACTTGCAGATCTCTGTGGTTTCAGGTGCCAATATCGCAATTGGTAATCGATATGCTATAATTTCTTCTTACGATTCTGCCTCAACTTTAAATAAAATTTCTGATGCAAATATTTCAGTAAATGGCGCTTCAAATCACATTGGCAAATATGCTTTTGTATCAAGCGTGATTTCTAGCGATTTAGGCCACAGCGATTTAGTGTTAGAAATTGAAAGATATAAAATTGCTAGTTTAACTAATTCAAAATATGGCAGAATATATGATATCATCACTGGTCTTTCAAGCACCAATGGTGCTCTTGGCACCTTAACTGACTATTTAGATTCTGACTCTTACAGCAATTCACAAAAGCTTGATGCTTTAAATTCCGCCAGTGCCCAAGTTGATAACTCAAGCAACCGAATTATTTTTAACAACTTAAATTCAGCAGCAAATTTAATTTCTAGCCGTTTAGAAAATTTACGTTCCAACAAAATTGATTCTGATCATAAACCATTAATCACATCCTTTTGGGCAGAAGCATTTGGTTCAAAAGCAACTCAAACAAATGTTTCTGGCAATGATGGATATAATGCCAACAGCAGCGGATTTGCAATTGGTTTAGACAAAAAAATCGACAAAGAATTAACCGTTGGTATCGCGGGAATTTATGCAAATTCTGCAATTAAATCTAGTGATTCTAATAAAAAAACAAATATCAACAGCTATCAAATTAATTTATATAGCGGACATAATTTTGAAAAGTTTTTCATAAATAACCTAATTGGTTTTGGCATTAATGAATATAATTCTAACCGTTCAATTAGTGCCGCTGGAGTTATATCAAACGCTAAATATCACGGACAAAATTATGTTTTAAGAAGTGAAATTGGCACCCATCAAAAATTAGAAAATGATTTTGTTTTAACTCCGAGCTTGATGATAACAGCGGCAAGAAATTCTATTGATGATTATGATGAAAATGGCGCTGGAACCCTTAATTTACACGTTAAAAACAATAGCACAAATTTTTTAGAAGGAAGATTAGGATCAATTTTAAGTAAAAATTTTAAATATAAAGATGGATTATTAACACCAAATATTTCAGCTTCTTATGGTTATGATTTTATTGGCAAATCACAAAAAGCCACTGCCAATTTTATTGGTCAAAATGCAACTTTCACTTCTAGCGCCGCCAAAATCGCACAAGGAAGTTTAAGAATTGGCGCTGGTTTAAAATTTTATAGCAAAGACAATTTTAGTTTAAGCGCTGATTATTTTTTCGAACATCGCAACAAATTTAACTCAAACACAGGCCTTATCAGAGGAAAATATAATTTTTAAATAGTATGAAAAAACTAAGTTTATTATTTTTATTAATCTTGCTGCAATCTTGTTTTATTGGCTCTGGAAAAAATTCCGAAATCACCGCCAGCCAAAACAATCATTTTCCACAAGTTACAGGAATTGATCTGCAGGGCTCAATGCAAAAGCTTCCAGAAGCATTTCAAAACGAATTTAATTTAGTTGTTATAGCCTTTAAGCGCGAACAACAAGAACAAGTCAACACTTGGATCAAAGCAGTTGAGCCAATTTTAAAAGAAAAACCAAATTTAAGCTTTTTTGAAATTCCACTAATTTATGAATTATCCAGCTTAAAAAGATTTTGGGTGAACAACGGCATGCGCTTTGGCATTCCTGATGAAAATGCCAGAAAGCGCACCATCACTGTATATACCAAACGCGACGAATTTTTCAAAATTACCAAAATGCAAGAAAATCAAATCTATGCTTTGCTCATCAATAAAAGCGGCAAAGTGCTATTGCGGCTTGAAGGAAATGCTGATGATAAAAAAATTAAAGCTTTGCGAAAACTGTTAAAATAATCGCTGTTTTAAGTTAAACTTGGATAATCAATATATCCTTTCTCAGCACCACCATAAAAGGTTGTGCGATCATATTTATTTAACTCTTTGCCTTCCTTAACACGTCTTACTAAATCAGGGTTTGAAATGTAAAGACGGCCAAAAGCGATGGCATCAGCTGTGCCTGATTTTATTGTTTCTTGAGCATTTTCTGGATTATATCCACCAGCAGAAATTAAAACTCCACTAAATGATTTACGAAACATTTTTGCAATTTCAACAGCTTCTTGGTTAATTTTATCATCGCCACCAGCGCTTGTTGCTCTAGGTTCAATCAAATGCACGTAAGCGATCTTTCTTTTTTCTAATTCTTTTAAAACATAACTAAAAAGCGCCACAGGATCAGAATCTTTCATGTCATTAAAAGTGCCATAAGGCGACAAACGCACGCCAACTCTTGCAACACCCCAAATTGAACTTACAGCATCAACAACTTCCAGCAACAACCGCGCACGATTTTCAATTGAGCCTCCATAATTGTCCGTTCTAACATTCGAGCCATCTTGCAAAAATTGATCAAGCAAATAACCATTTGCACCATGCACTTCAACGCCATCAAAACCTGCTTCTTTAGCGTTTTTTGCGCCTTGTTTAAATTGTTCAACAATTGCAGGAATTTCTGATGTTTCAAGCGCTCTTGGCGTTTCAAAAGCAACTTGTTTCCAACTGTTAGAATAAGTTCCACCACTTGCCTTTATTGCAGAAGGAGCAACTGGCAGTTGATTATTCGGCTGGTGTGATCTGTGTGAAATTCTGCCGACATGCCACAATTGCAAAAACATTTTTCCACCTTCTTTATGAACTGCATCAGTGACCAGCTTCCAGCCCGCAACTTGCTCAGCGCTGTGAATTCCCGGTGTTGCTGGATAACCCTGCCCTTCTTGTGAAACTTGCGAAGCTTCAGAAATAATCAACCCCGCCGCAGCTCGCTGCGCGTAATATTTCGCATTTAATTCATAAGGAATGTTACCTGGCTGCTTGCTTCTCATGCGAGTAAGGGGGGCCATTACAAAACGATTATTTAAGATTAAATCACCAAGTTTTAAGTTGTCAAAAATTGTTGTCATAAATATAAATTTTGTTTTAGAATTTAAAAAAACAATAAATGATTTCATGATAAATTTAAATAAAAAAAATCAAAAAATTTTAATCACTGGAGGAACTGGATTTATTGGCTCAAGACTAGTTAAAGAACTTTTACAAGACGGACATCAAATTAACGTTTTAACCAGAAAAAAAATTAAAAATAAAAATATAAATTATATTCAAAATCTTGATGGTGATTTTGAATATGATATTGTGATAAACCTTTGTGGATCGCCTATTTCAAAGCGCTGGAGCCAAAAAACAAAAAACGAGATTTATCACAGCAGAATCAACATCACCAAAAAATTAGTTCAGCTAATCAATCAAGCAAAAAACCCTCCAAAACTTTTTATCAGTGCTTCTGCAATTGGTTATTACGGAACCTCTGGTGATATTATTTTTGATGAAACGTCACCAGCAACAACACAAAATTTATTCTCACAAAAAATTTGTTTTGACTGGGAAAATATAGCAAATTTGACTACAAAAAAAACTCGTTTGGCAATCATTCGAACTGGCGTAGTGATTGGAAAAAACGGTGGCATAATAAAAAAAATGCTAATGCCTTTTAAATTTGGACTCGGTGGAAAAATTGGTTTAGGAAACCAATATTTAAGTTGGATTTCCCTCAAAGATGCAATCGGTGCAATTAATCACATAATTAACAATGACCTGTCTGGCCCCTTCAACCTTACATCACCAAACGTTACAACTAACCAAAGCTTTAGTAAAACTTTGGCTAAAATGCTTCATCGTCCTTGTTTTTTTGATATGCCACAATTTGTTGCAAAAATTTTATTCGGAAAAATGGCTGAAGAACTATTGCTAAACGGACAAAATGTTTATCCAAAAAAACTGCTTGAAAGTGGATATAAATTTCAAGAAAGCAGCCTAGAAAGCGCAATTTTAGAGGCTTTAAAATGATATTTCACAAATTTTGTCAGGCAAAAGTTTTTCATATAAGAAATTTTCCTAAAAAAAATTCTTTTTTATACAATGTCTATTATTTGCTTTTTGATATTGAAAAAATTCCTTTCAAATCAAAATTTCTTTCATTTGAAAAATTTAATTTATTTTCTTTTTACAGCAAAGATCATTGCAAACATAATCAAGCAGAAAATTTAACAGATTGGATTTATAACATTTTAAGAGAAGA
Organism: uncultured Rhizobium sp.; assembly: GCA_964580715.1. GTDB lineage: Bacteria > Pseudomonadota > Alphaproteobacteria > Rickettsiales > UBA1997 > UBA2645. The sequence goes on from CAZOKU010000005.1 coordinate 25,100, forward strand.
AAATATAAAACCTTACAAAGTGTTTCTAATGGCTCATCCTAGAGTTTTAGGATATGTTTTTAATCCCGTAAGTTTTTGGTTTTGTTTAAATGAAAAAGAAGAATTAATTGCAGTTTTAGCTGAAGTAAATAACACTTTTAACGAAGCTCATTCCTATTTAATTTACAACCAAGACAAAAGCCCAATTACAAAAAACCAAGAACATTTTGCAAAAAAAGAATTTCACGTTTCACCTTTTTTAAAACGAGAAGGAAAATATCGTTTTAAATTTGATTATAATGCACAAAAAATTAGGGTTTTTATTGACTATTTTTTTGAAGATAAATTAATGCTTCAAACCAGCTTAAACAGCGAATGCAAACCACTTTCTGATTGGCAATTAATTAAATCATTTTTTACGATTCCATTTTTAACTTTTAAAGTTATAATTCTCATCCACTATCAGGCGCTTAAAATTGTTTTTAAAGGTATTAAATATATCAAAAAACCTGTGCCACTTTCTCATCAAATTACCAAAATAAAATGAACAATTTAAAGCCGTTTTTTTCTGCGCTTGAACAAATAAAATTTGGTACGATTAAAATAGAATTGCCTAATGGTCAAATCAAAAACTTTTCTTCAAAAATTCCACAACCAAAAGCCCATATCAAAATAAAAAACCTCAAAATGGTTGATGAATGCTTGATTGGCGGCGATGTGGCATTTGGAGAAAGCTATATCAACAAACAATGGCAAAGCAAAAATTTAGCAGATTTATTATTATTTCTAGCGCTAAACTCGCACGCTTTGGAAAAATTTTTCCATGCTCACAAAATCAAAATGTTTTTCCTTTATCTGCAAGCAATTTTTCGTAAAAACACTCACAACGGCAGCAAAAAAAACATCGAATATCACTATGATTTAGGCAACAATTTTTATCAACTTTGGCTTGATGAAAGCATGACTTATTCCAGCGCTTTATTTAACAACCAAAATTGTGATTTAAAAACCGCCCAGAAAAATAAATATCAAAGAATTTTATCCAAATTAAATGACCAAAAAAACATTTTAGAAATTGGCTGTGGCTGGGGAGCATTTGCCGCTGAAGCATCTTTAAATGGCTATCAAGTCACTGGCTTAACTTTGTCAAAAGAGCAAAAAAAATATGCCCAAAATTTAGGAATAAAAAATTTTGAAATTAAATTGCAAGATTATCGTCATGAAAAAAATAAATATGACAATATCGTTTCAATTGAAATGTTTGAAGCTGTAGGCAAAGAATATTGGAACACTTATTTTAAAACTATAAAAAATTGTTTAAACAAAAACGGTAAAGCCTTAATTCAAACCATCACAATTGATGACGAGGTTTTTTTAAATTACAAAAACAGAGTTGATTTTATTCAAAAACACATTTTTCCGGGTGGAGTTTTGCCTTCAAAAACAGAATTCATAAAACTTGCCAACGCCAATGGTTTAAAGCTTATAGAGGCATTTGATTTTGGTTTAGATTATCAAAAAACATTATTAATCTGGCTTGATAATTTTAATAAATCACAAAACAAAGTTACTAAACTTGGGTTTGATGAAAAATTTATTCGCAAATGGCAATTTTATCTTGCTTATTGCTCTTCTGGCTTTGCTTCTAAAAGAATTAGTGTCGTACAATTTGAATTAATAAATTTATAAATTTTATGAAACAAAAACCATTTGCTAATGATTTAACAAACTGCAATCCGTTTTCTTTCTTGAAAAAAATTTTAACTCCTGAAAAAAAACTTATCAGTTATGCCTTGATTTATGGAGTTGTTATAAGCCTTCTGAGCCTTGCAATTCCTTTGTCAGTGCAATCTCTAATTAATTCCGTTTCCTTCACAGCCTTAATTCAACCTTTAATAGTTCTTGGAACAATTTTGCTTGCTTTATTGATCTCTTACGGAACTTTTAATATCATACAATTTTATGCTTGCGAAATTTTCCAAAGAAAGTTTTTTTCCCGCTTCACTTTTGAAATAGCTTCTAACCTGTTAAACTCTGATCTAAAAAAATTTGAAAAAGAAGATCTCGCTAAAATATCCAACCGCTTTTTTGAAATAATAACCGTACAAAAAACTATTCCAAAATTTATCACCAAAAGTTTTGCTGTGATCTTACAAAGCTTGCTGGGGCTGATTTTGATAGCATTCTATCACCCAATGCTTTTGTTGCTTAGCTTTTTTATCATACTAAGCCTTTATTTTATATGTAAAATTCATTTTAAAACCGCAACACAAACTGCCTTTCTTGAAAGCTCGAGCAAATATAATTTGGCTTCTTTGCTAGAAGAAATCTCGAAAGACGCAAATGAATTAAAAGAAAAAGGAAACTATATAAATCAAAAATTAGACTCTTTAGTTTCTGAATATTTATTTCACAGAAAATCACATTTTAAAATTCTGCTTAGAAAAAATATTTTTCTTTTCTTTTTATATGCCTTTGTGAGCTCTATTCTTCTGGTTTTGGGGGGCTTTTTAATTTTAAAATCACAACTGACACTTGGACAATTAGTTGCTTCTGAGCTTGTTTTATCAACTGTTTTATATGGAATTTCACGATTAATTTCTGATTTTGAAAGTTTTTATGATCTTGTTGCAGCTTGTGAAAAACTCAGCAATTTTTATAACATTCCACAAGTTTTAAATTCTGAAAAAATAAATTTAACTAGTTCTATAAAAATTGATTTACCACAAAAACTAAAAAATCTGCCAAAAATCATAACAATTTTTATTACCACCGCATCATTAATTTTAATTTTCAGCCCATGGCGCCAAACCTCAAAAGGCTTAGGACAAATCATTGCTTCAAACCCCAACAACCGCACACAAACAATCAATGCAACTGTCAATGGCAGAATCAATAAATGGTATGTTTCTGACGGATCAAAAGTTAAAGCTGGTGATAAAATAGTTGAAATTGTCGACAATGATCCTCTGATTTTAGAACGTCTTAAAAATGAAAGAGATGCTAAAAAAAGAAAGCAACAATTGGCTAGGTCTGCTGCTGACACTGCTAAAATCGACTATGTCAGACAAGAAGATTTGTTCAACAAAGGTCTTTCTTCGAAAAAAAGCTTTGAATCTGCTAAAATTGAATATGAAAAATTGTTAGCAGCCTCAGAATCAGCATTTGCAGAGTTTACAGAAAGCGAAACCAAACTCTCGCGACAAGAAAGACAAATCATCACTGCCCCAACAGATGGCGTGATATTAAAAGTTTTATCCAGCAACAATTCCACCGTAGTTAAATCTGGCGATAAACTGGCAACATTTGCCCCAAATCTAGATGATATGTCTGTTGAACTATATGTCAGCGGTAATGACATCGCCCTAATTCACGAGGGCAGAAAAGTAAGATTACAATTTGAAGGATGGCCAGCAGTGCAATTCAGCGGGTGGCCTTTAATTGCAATTGGAACCTTTGGCGGCACAGTATCTTCAGTTGATTCATCAATTTCTGAAAATGGCAAATTTAGAGTAATAATTAAAAAAGATGCTGGCGAAACTTGGCCCGACTATAGATTTTTAAGACATGGCACTAAAGTTTATGGCTGGGTGTTATTAAACAACGTTCCTCTCGGCTATGAATTATGGAGACAAGCCAATGCCTTTCCCCCAAGCTTTGATGACATTTTAAAAAAAGAAACAAGCCATGAAAAATAAAATAATAGTTTTATTTACATCTCTCATTTTTAGCGCTAACGCCTTTGCTAGTCAGGCCTTGACTCAAAAAAACGTGATTGATTCAGCATTAAAAAACTATCCGAAAGTTTTATCTTATTATGAAAAAATCGCGGTTAAAGAAGGAGGAGTGCTTGAAAATGAAGGTTTCTTTGACATCAAACTAAAACAAACCTACAGCGACAAAACTCGCGGCTTTTATGACGGAAAAATTTTGGACAGTTTTTTAGAAAAACAAAACGCCTTTTTAGGCAGCAAAGTTTATGCTGGATATCGCAAATCTTTTGGCTCTTTTCCCTCTTATGAAGCAGGATCAATCACCAATTCAGATGGAGAATATCGTGCAGGAATAAAATTTTCATTGCTGCAAAACAGCATGATTGACCAAGGTCGGCTTGATTTAATCACTTCTAAACTGCAACTAAAAGAAAGCAAAGTTCAACTTGAAAATATCAAAATTGAAATTCAACGTGACGCAAGCAAGGCTTACTGGTCTTGGGTTGTTGCGGGGAAAATTTTTCAAACTTATAAAAATCTTTACGAAATAGCCTTAAAAAGAAATCAACAACTAGAAGCAAGACTAGAAAAAGGCGACATTGCACAAATAATTTTAGCTGAAAATAATCGCAACGTGCTAAACCGAAAAAGCGCAATGCTAGAAGCGCAAAGAAAATTTGAGAATGCCGCTATTTATCTATCTCTTTTTTATCGCGATGAAAATCAAAATCCAAAAATTCCGCATGAAAAAAATCTGCCTGAACTAGAATTTAAAACACAAAACATTGATTTTTCACAAATAGAAAAAGATTTAATTCATGCCTTAATTGAAAGACCTGAAATTAAATTAATCAAAATTAGAAAAGAGCAAGAAATGTCAAATTTAGAACAGGCCAATAATCTTTTAAAACCACAGCTCGACGTTGATGTTGGCGTTTCCAAAGACATTGGCGCAGGCCCAATTAGCAGAGAACAAACTAACAATTATGCCCAAGCTCAAATTCAAATGCCATTACAAAGACGTGAAGCAAAAGGTAAAGTTGCTGCAACTGAATCTAAAATTAAAGTGATTAAATATGAAGAACAACTTCTCGGCGACAAAATAAAATCAGAAATAGAACAAATCAGAAATTCTTTAAATTTTACTTCAACAATCTTAGAAAACCTTGAAGAAGAAATTTCTCTTTGTAAAAAGGTTGAGAATGCAGAAAGAGAACGCTTCAAAAATGGCAATAGCGATTTCTTCTTGATCAACTTACGTGAACAAGAAACTGCAGAAGCCAAAATAAACCAATTAAACACTTACGAAAAATATAAAGATTTCACTGCTGACTATAAAGCAGCAGCTTTTATCTGGGAGTAAAAACTATGAAAAAAATTTTAATCTTAACTTGTCTTATGTCTTTATTTTCTTGTTCAATAAAAGATCCTAAAATTTATTCCAACAATTCGCCAAAATTTGATATTAGAAAATATTTCAACGGCAAGCTTGAAGCTTATGGCGTTGTGAAAGACTGGCGCGGCAAAATAAGCCGCCGTTTTTATGCAACAATGCAAGGAAAATGGAATGGCAATGAAGGAATTTTAGAAGAACAATTCATTTTTGATGATGGCGAAAAACAAAGCCGCACTTGGAAAATCAAAATGCTAGACGACAATAATTTCACCGCAAGTGCTGGAGATGTTGTGGGAAGCGCTAGCGGAAAACAACATGGTAACACGCTTAGAATGGACTACGTTTTAAGAACCCCAGTCGGTAAAAAAACTTATGATTTATCTATCGAAGATTGGATTTATCTAATCAATGACAAGCACGTAATTAACGAATCAAAAATTAAAAAATTTGGTTTAACCCTTGGCTATTTAACAATAGGTTTTAATAAATTGTGAAAAATGTTTTAATCATCGGCGCAAGCCACGGAATTGGCAAAGCTTTGGCTTTTGAACTGGCCAAAGAAAAAAATAATTTATTTTTAGCAGCTCGCGATTTTGATGCCCTCACCTTAATCAAAACCCAACTTGAAACCAATGTTGAAATTTTTGCCTTAGATGTTGTTGATGAAAAAAATGTGCAAGAAGTTTTAACAAAAATTAATCAAATCGATCTTTTTATATATTCAGCTGGAACCTACAAACCAATGCCTATAGACCAGTTTAACTTACAAGAAGCCAAAAAAATAAATGAAGTAAATTTTGTTGGAGCACTTAACTGCCTTGATGTTGTAGTTAAAAAGATGTTACAACAAAAATCTGGCCAAATCGCTCTAATCGCAAGTGTTGCTGGCTATGTCGGCCTTCCTAAATCCATGGCTTACGGCGCTTCAAAAGCAGCTTTAATAAATTTAGCTGAAACACTTCACACTGAATTGTCTAATTTTGGAATTGAAGTTTCAGTAATAAATCCGGGTTTTGTCAAAACACGCCTAACCGACTTAAACAACTTCAAAATGCCCGCTATCATTGATCCAAGCACAGCAGCAAAAATCATCGTTAAAGATCTCAAAACCAAAAAATTTGAAATTCACTTCCCCAAAAAATTCACCTTCTGGCTCAAACTTCTAAAAATATTGCCTTACCAACTGCTGTTTTTTTTCACCAAAAAAATTTAGAACTATACCAAAAAATAACTCAAACAACTATTTCCACAATCTTATTCCTAGAAACTTCACCAGTGATTATTTTTACAGCATTTTTTTTCACCGAAAAATATTCCGCCAACAACTCAACAACAGCCTTATTCGCCCTTCCTTCTTCTGGCACTTGATTAACCTTAACCTTCAAAACTCTCTGCCCCAGCAAATCAACAAAATCTTCTACAACCTCATTTTTCTTGGCATTTGGTATCACTTTAACTGATATTTTCATGTTAACTTTGAAATTTTACACCTATATCAGACAAACTATTCCGTAACCTTCTTCACAAATTGTGATTTCAAGCCCATTGCCCCAATTCCGGGAATTTTGCAATCAATATCATGATCTCCGCCAACCAAGCGAATGTTTTTTACTTTAGTTCCAACTTTAACTGCCGATGAAGAGCCTTTAATTTTTAGATCCTTAATCACAACCACGGTATCACCATCCTTTAAAACCACTCCATTAACATCTTTAATCACCACATCATATTCATCACGCACCTCTTCTGGCACATAATCTTTAGACCATTCATGATTGCATTCCGGACAAACAAATTTATCCTGCACTTCATAAATATATTCATATCCACATTTAATACAGCTTGGTAAAGTTTCAGTCATAATTTAAAAAAATTCAAGAGCCCTCTGAAAAAAAAACAAAACAGCGCCCACAGCACCAAGACTGTAAACATTTTATCTTTAAAGACAATTTAAAAATTTGATATATAAAATGTGCTTTGTATTTTAAACAATTAAACTACAATCAGCCAAAACAACTTAGCTTGTAAACTATTAACTCTTTTTTAGCTTTACATTTTTTTATTATTATTTTTTTAAATTAACTTATGAAATTAACTAATGATCAACTTTTTTATGCAATAGACCACGCAGATCTTGAAAAAATTCAGACTGCCTCTTTTGAATCTGATAATTTTTTTGTTTTTGATGATAAACGAAACTTAACAATTAATTTTGAAAGCCCTTTTTTCGCAGCTATTGATTGTTGTTCAAACTATTATAAAGAACAAGTCTCTTCAGAAGAAGACAGTTCTGAGATAAAAACAAATATTAGGCCGCAAATTATTGCATTATTAATTGAGAAATATGCATCATCAAATTCAGTTGCAAAAGATACACTTCTACAAATAGTTAATGATCATATAGATGCGACACCTGGTATTGATGACAAAAACACAATTAAAACAAACATCAGTACTAACCTTTATGCTACTAGAACAGCCACTGCCGCAGCAAGATCTGAAACAGATTCAAAAACTTCTGAAGGTGGCGGAGGCTCTGGTTATGCTGGCATGACTACAACAACCGCAGCTTTAGATTCTTCAGCTGGTGCTGGAACTTCAGAAAATGATGTACCTGACAAAATATTGGACATGATATTAAGCAAGAAAAAACCATCGGATATAATACAGATGTTAATTAATTATAATGTTGATATTTCTAACTTATGGAGAAAAAACGGAGAGATTTCTGTTAGCAGCATTATCTACAGCGCTATTTATGAGGTTGCTAATTCTTATAAAATCGAAAAAGGTCAAACTACAGATGCTCAATTGCGAATGAAGATTTCTGAGTCATTAATTAAATATGCTTTAGAAAATAATGTAATAGTTGAAGATAAACCAAAATTTATTGAAGGACTTAATTCGATTATTGAGAAATGCTCTATAGTGGCAGCGGATGGAAAAGATGATTTTAAAAGAAACTTCCAAACAATATTAAATACATTAACGCCTCCTACAACAGTTGTTTCAACTACAAGTACCACCACAACCGCATCTGAAGCTGGTGCAGGAGCAGGAGCAGGAGCTGGTTCTGGTTCTAGAGCAGGTTCTGGAGCAGGAGAAGAAACTCTAGAACTTCTAATAAATCATATAAAAGCTTTTAATGTAGAAGAGGTTCGTAGGCTCGCTGAGATATGCCCAATTCAATTAGCAAAACCAGATGGGCAATATAATCTGAGTTCTATAATTAAACCTGTTTTAACTAATAACAAACAACAAGGTGGCTCTTATAGCCCTCTAACAACCAAAGATCTAGATGCAGCAGTAAAAATTTTTTCAATTTTAGTACAAAAACATTTCGAACAAGAAAGAGATCCCTGCAAACAACTGAGATTTCTTGATTCTATTAAGATATGCGTAACAACTACAGGACTTAGACATGGAGGTGCTTTGTTATCACGTTTAAAAGACATAACTCCTGAAGAATTAAAAGATGCAGGAGCGGTTTTGGAATTAAGAAAAAGAATCGCAGAAGAAGACCTTAAAAGCATAGCTAAAGAAGATCTTGATTTAACTAAATTCCGTACCATTTTCTTAAATAATGATTTAGATCAGATAAAAGAATTACTAGCACAAAAACATTTTGATTGGAATCAATTAATATCACCAAGCTACCCAGATACTATGCTAAATGAAGAATCTCCTCTTAATGAATTATTTGGAAATCTTCTTCGTTCAGGACGCGATAAAACTAGATCAGAACAACTGGAACAAAAATGTATTTTTTTAGTTCAAAACATATTAGAAAATACAGGAGGCGCTCTTGAAATAAAACAACAACAAGTTGATGAGTTTAGAAATGCTATAAGAACATCAGGTTATAATAACTGGAAAAGTTTTTATAACGCTATTGAATCTACATTCCAAAATTTTAAGGATAATTCAACTGCTCTCGTAGCCAGAATTGATGCTTATGAAGATGGTCTAAGAAGAGCCTCTGCCGAAAGTCTAGCTGAATCAGAAAGACAAAGACAAGGACAAAGACAATGACAAAATCATAAATAAATTTCTTTAACCGCCAAATCCTCTATCTCAAAAATCTGGGATAGAGGATTTTATTATAGACACCAATTCAGCATAAAAAATTTTGCTAAAAAAATTTTCATCCTGAACCTACGTTATTAATAATGGCACTGTCGCAAATCAAAATTTTCAAAAAAATCACCCCCACAGCAAATCATTTCTAAGCTCTTTTGCCAAAAAAGTTTCTGGATCAATGCAGAGAATTTTGATCCATTCGTTAACCACTAATTGTTGCAGCTTTGGGCTTTTTAATATAACTTGATCAATCTTGCTTGCAGGGGCATAAACTATGGTTAAAAGTCGCGCTGGTTTGTGGTAAGATTTTTTGTCATTAACATAAACTGATTGCAAAGGCAAGCCATGCATCAAGTCGCTTGCATTTCCCTGCATCACGCCAATTTTGCCAACAATATTTTGCGTAATTTTGCTTCCCGCACCAAAAGCAACATTATCAATTGTGGAAAACAAATATTGGCTGTTAATCCATTGTGCCACAATCATCGGGGCATTTAAAATTAAGTTTAAAATGCTGCAATCTTCGTCAACTTGCCAATCATAAGAATGCAAAAAAGATCGCCCTTCAAGATTAATGTTTTTAGTCAAAGCCCTTGGTGCAACAATGAAAGAGGCGTTTTTTGCCAATCCCCATTCTGGCTGAGTTTCCGACCAATTGTGACTGCGATTAAAGAAAAATTCCACAGCTTTATTTTCCGCAACAGCAACACCCATTTGTTTTGCACGAGAAATATTATTAATTTTTTTCACCTTCACCAAATCATTTTTTAAATCTTCTAAAATTCTAGAAACAAAATTTTCTTCCTGATAAATTTCCACTTCATCAGTTGTGGTATTGTGTTTTGCCGCAATAAATTTCACATAATCAGGCACAACAATCCCCTCGCCTGCTAGATAATTTCGCACTTCGCTTTTATTTAAAATTTTTGCTAAAATTTTCGCATTTAAATCACCATGTCTGCCACCACAGGCCCCGCAATCTAAGGCAGTTTCATAAGCATTATTTTCTGTTTGACTGCCATGTCCACATAAAATAACTATTTCAGAAAAATTATCCACCAAACCAATCGCTCTTAGAGCCCCAAGAGCATAAGAACACTGATCAGCAAAAGGTATAACATCAATTTCTGGCACTGCCTCAAAATGTTGCTTCAAAGTTTTGCGCAAACCTTTTTGTAAAAACTTTCTAGTTTTTGGAGAAAATGTTTTAATCAACATCCAACCGCCACTCCAAATTCCCATTCCTTCTGCAAGTGGCAAAGGTGTAACGAAATTATATTTTAAAGACTGATAAAATTTTCTAATTTCAGATAATGTTGAATATCCTTTAGCGCGCTTTTCTCTATGACGATTCGAACAAGACACTTGATTTGTCACATTATGTTTTGGCGCAAGCAAAACTGGGCAAGAAGCATAAGATTCATCATTTAAATCATTTACAATCGCAGTTGGAATTCCAAAAAATCCAGCGAAACCAAAAGTTTCATAATTGCCACAACTTTCCAAGGCTCTTCTGATTGGCTCTGATCTAACGTCAATACAAAAAACTAACTGTGCAGCAAATTTTCTCTTTAATGAATTTATCGATTTTTTATTACGATTTATTTCATTCAGCAATTTAGTGCGATGCTGATTTTCATTAGCTATAATTTCTGCAAGTTGCTCTTTTACTTGATTGAAATTATTATTTTTTCTGATAAATTTTACCAACTCCTGTCCTGCTTTTGGCCATATAACTGCAGTTATCACAAGCCTAATTGCCAAATAGTCATTTTCTATTTCATCATTTTTTTGATAACTCCACTGCCCTAAATATTTAACATAAGACGACCAGCCAGCAAGAGTTGTAAGCATTGCCATTAGAAAATCTTTTTCACCATCCCTTGCAACATTAAGTTTTCTTATAACCATTTTGATTGTTTCAAAAGAAGAGCTGGGAAGATCTTGTATAAAATTTATTTTTTCTTCTAAACCCTGATGAATCTGGCGATCAAACAGTGCTAACTCTTTCCACGCTTGATAAAAACCGCAATGACGATTGGGCATTTTTATGGTCGCTTGTCCAGCATCAAAAAACACCTGACACCATTTTATGGTAATCTGATTAATTTTTTCTAACTCTGGTGGAATTTCTTCATTTTGAAAAAAACTATATCCTTCTTTTAAAGCTTTTTCAAATTTCAAATTTTCAAAACCCTGCAAAGGATTGCACGCAATCACATTTTGCAAAGGCCAAGTCGGAGAAATTTTCTGCCAAACTTCTTTTTCTATTTTTAATTCTTGAGCTAAATTTGTCATAATTATTTATAGTTATATTGATTGCGATTTGCAGTAATTGTTTGAGATTTTGGCTGGCTAGCGTTAAGCATTTTTACATAATTTTTCAGCAAAAACGGGCTTGTAACCTGATCTGACTTAATCCAAAACAAACGCAACAACCACATAGTAAAAAATAATATTATCGCCATCACATGCCAAAAATTAAGCTTTTGCGGCATAAAAAGTTGCGCTGGCATTAATTTTTCTATAAAAACCACTGAAGAAGCATAAAGCAGCGAAAGCATCGCGGATAAAAAACAGGCTGGCAAAAATTTCTTCCACAAATTTTTACCAATAACTGTAAGCGCCACTTGGCTTGCCGCTATAAAACAAACCGCCACTAAAACCAAAATTGTTGTGTGTAATTGTTCAAAACTGATTTTATTTATTTTAATAAAAATTGCCGCACCCAAAGCACCATACAACATTGATGCAACAAACACCAGCTTCTGTGGCGGATATTGTAAATCTAACCTTTTTTCCTTCCATGATGAAGGTGAAGAAAGAAACAAATATGACTTAAACATGCCATGCCAAAACAAATGTGCTATGGCAGCAGGAAACAAGCCCATCGCACATTGTGATATCATAAAACCCATTTGACTCATGGTTGAACAAGCAAGCATCGATTTAACATTGCTTTGCAACAGCTTCCACAAAGTTCCAACGATTGCAGAAAAAATTCCAAAAACAAAAGCTATCGTTAATATTTCTGGCAGCTTAAAAAACAGCAGCGCAAATCTTGCTAAAATGATTCCACCACCATTCACCAATCCAGCATGCATCAAAGCCGAAGCAGAATTTGGCGAATTAAGCGAGCTGATCAACCAAGAATGAAACGGATAAATCGCCGACTGGCTTAACGCCGCAACCAATATCAAAGAGCAAGCAATCCACAAAGCTGTTGGTGAAATGTTTTCGCTTTCAACAATTTCACTAATTTGATAAGTTTTACTTTGTAAATATAAAACAACAGCAGCACCTGCAAAACAAACAAAACCAATAATAAAATTTTTCAACGCCAACAAACCAGAGGCCTTAGCCTGCTTCCAGCTTGCTTTGTGAATCATTATCAACACCAGCAATAAATTGCTAATCATCCAAAACAACAGCATCAGAAAAATGTTGTCACTAGAAAAAGTTATGATCAAAGATGCTGTAATAAGAAACACTAATATTAAAAAAACATAGCGTTTTTTATCTGCCCGAAGATAAGTTTTTGAATATGCAAAAACCACTGTCGCAATAAACAAAATCAAAACAGTTGAAACAGCAGCTAAAGCATCAAAATTAAAAAGATTTGATAACATAATTTTATTGGTTTATTATTAGATAATCTTTAAAGTGTTGCTTATTATATAAGCTTATCTTTTAAGCAGTAAAACTAATAATTTTTATAACAACTATTAGAATTTCTTATGACAATTGACACAATATCACTACAATGTTTCATAGCAGCAGCAGAAAGCGGAAGCTTCACCAAGGCCGCTTCCAGAGTTGGAAGAACTCAATCTGCTGTTAGTCAACAAATTGCAAAATTAGAAAGTTTACTCGGAAAAGTTTTATTTAAACGCAGCAAAACCCTAGAATTAACCGCCGAAGGAGAAGTTTTTTTCAACTATGCCAAACAAATATATTCTCTACATTGTGAAACCATAGATCATTTCAAAGAGCCAGAATTAAAAGGCGAAGTAAGATTCGGCCTTCCTGATGATTTTGCCAGCGTTTTTTTGCACGATTTTTTATCAGAATTTATCCTCGCTCATCCCAATGTTTCACTTCATATTGAATGTGATTTAACCCTTAATCTTTACGAAAATTTTAAAAAGAAAAAACTTGATTTAGTTTTATTAAAAATGCCTTGCCCAAAAGATGTGAAATCTGCCTTAGAACTTTCTTCTGAAAAATTATGCTGGGTGGGAAACCAAAAACTGATTAAAAATAAAAATTCTCTGCCACTAATTTTATCACCAAAACCTTGCGTCTATAGAAAAACCGCAATTGATGCCTTAAATGACAAAAAAATAAAATGGCGCATCGCATTTTCATCGCACAGCTATTCTGGAATCATTGCCGCCGTAAAAGCTGGCCTTGGTTTAACAATTTTACCTCAAAAAATGGTGCCCAAAGATTTACCAATCATCAGATCCGAAACCCTACCAAAACTCACCAACAGCCACATTTCTCTGCTTAAATCAACCAACAACAATTCCGCCATCAACTCTTTTGAAAGCTTTGTGATCAAGCATCTGGGGTAAGTTTAATTTTGTAAAAAGCGTTGCGTTGTTGTCTAATTACCAGAATTAACAACAGCCAACACTTCCTCATAGCCTTTATTATCAAGCATTCAGCCAAAATGACGATGTGAATTGATAATTACCAAAAATCACTAAAAAACTGATTTTAAACGCCAATTCGAGATAAAAATGTGTCAAAACCAAGTATTGCAAAGAGCTGGCTTAGAATTTTTAATTTAAAAAACTTGAGCTTATGCAAATAAGTGAGTTTTTTAAATTAAAAATTCTAAGCCAGATCGAAGGAAGACGACGGTTTTCACACATTTTGGTTTAAAACAATTACTTTTTTATCCCGAATTGGCGTTTTAACAATTCCCAATTAAAATCATTTATTTTATAGTAACCTAGAACAAGTTGCAAAAAATCAGAGGCCTTATGAAGAAAAAACTATTAACTGCTGCTTTCATTTTATTTAACATCACCTCAACATTTGCTGCAGATCATCCCGCAAAACCTAGAAAGCTCAACGTCGCTGAATATAAAACCATGCTTCCTGAAAAATGCCGTTTTGAAAATCCACCATTTTCTGATATTTTTAACTGTGCCACACAAACTTTTTCTATCAAGGGCTCACCAGTTAATCCGGCAATTATAGAGGAATTTTTGGGCTCAATAGAAGACAGATCAAATGTTGCAATGGCCTTTAATTTAATCAATGCTCAGGATTCCAGCCGCTTCTTACACGAAGAAAACTCTATTTCGATCAATAAATATGATAATTTTATCGAAATCGAAAGTTTGAATAAAGAAGGCGATGGTTTTTCTTATCGCGTTGAGGGAATCACCAAAAAAGGTTACCACGTTTTATCAACCAAAACTTGGTCGAAAGACGGTTCGGGAATTTTTGCCAGCCTTTTAATTGTAAAACTTGAAAAAGACCAAGCCTTTAACGACGGAGACATTGAAAAAACTTTATTGCTTAAAAATTACGGCCAAATCATCATCGGCGACCGCAATGATTTTGAAATCGAAATCAAAGGCAACACCCTAAAAATCAACAGCCCTAATTCAACAGGCGAGCAAAATTCTGAAAGCAGGGAAATTGATCTTAGCAAGATCTATTAAAAAATAAAATCACCATCATTCAAAGCAACATTTCCACTTAACTTAATCATAAAATCAATATTCAAATCATGATCTTGAATTATAGTTTGATCACTTGCGCTGTTATAAGAAATTGTTAGATCTGAAATCGAATTGAAATTATTGATTATTGATAAATCAATTTTATCTTGGCCTTTGACAAAATCTAGAATCACATCAGATGCTGCGCTGCTTGAGTCAAAAATATTTTTATAAACAAAAATATCATTTCCTTCTCCACCTTCTAAAATATCAGATCCTAAGCCACCATTTAATATATCATTATCATCGAAACCCTTCACAATATCATCACCGCTTCCGCCATTTAATGTGTCATTACCACGACCGCCTATTATATTATCATCGCCACCAAAGCCGTTGATCACATCATCTCCATCATTGCTCCATAAAACATCCCTGCCCCCTGCACCATTTAGGGTTAAATTTCCATAGGTAAAATTAAATGAAGAAAAATCAATTATATCATTACCTCCACCACCGTTAATAATTTCAACTCCAGCAATTCTTGATGTGATACTGCCGCTTTCTGAAAAAGGATCATCCAAAGCTAAAACATCATCACCATTAGTTAAATTTAAACTATCAACACCATGTCTTCCATCAAAAGCATCAAAGCTTCTGCCCCGACCGCTGACGCTTACTAAATCCATAGTATATGAATTTTGTGCAAAAAAACCTGAATCTTCCCAAACATCATCAGAATTATAATTTATTTCATCATTAGAACCAGAGCCAATAACAACATCTATGGATTCTTGATTGGTGTTACTTGGCAAACCAGCAGCAGCATCTATAACATTAACATTTGGATCATTTCTAGCCACAACATTTTGATCAATTATTAAATTAAACCTAGCACTAACCGAGCTTTGCAAATCAGAAGCTGTTATTATAAAACTTGTCAGACCATAATCACTAAGTGATGGAGTTCCGCTTAATTCTAGCGTTGCAGAATTAAAGGTTAAATAAGAAGGAAGTGGCGTGCCATCACTTTTTAGCAAACTATATTGCAAACTGCTGCTGTCTATGTCAGAAAATGCTAATTGATTGAAACTGTAGGAAAAACTCTCTCCTATTTTAGCGTTATAATTTGCAATCAAAGATTGGTTAACAACTGGTGCATCATTCACTGGATTAATAGTTATATTAATTCTTTTTGTAACCGATCCACCATCTGAATCAGTTACGCTATATAAAAATGAATCATTACCAAAGCAATTTTGATTTGGTGTGTAAATTATTTTGTTATTTAAAACTCTGACAGAACCATTGCTTGCAATGATGTTATTGCTCACAGTTAAAGTTTGATTTTCTAAGTCTAAAACATTTTCTAAAACATCAATTTCCAAACTATTATCTTCATCAACAGTAAAGCTTAAATCAGAAGCTATTGGATTATTATTTCTTACGGAAGAAAGCTGTGAAATGTCTAATTTATTGCCATTGGCAAATTCTAAAGACTCAACTTTATAAGCTAGAGACGAATAAAACTGCCCTTCAATTGTAATTTTATTTTGTACATTATTTTTAAAACCAACCACAAGATTAACTCCTTCTTGTGCAATATATAAATCTTTAATTTTTATTCCATTACCAAATAATATCTTATCATTTCCTAAACCAGAATCATTTGAATATTGATAACATTCGATTATCTGATCTGCACCATCACCAATATTATAAATGTAAGTGTCATCGCCATAATTTGCAGCGTTAAAATCTGTGGCACTTCCAATCACATCATTACCTTTACCAGCATTTATTATGTCATTTCCATAACCAGCATTAATTACATCATCTCCATCTCCAGCATTGATGATGTCATCTCCATCTTTAGAGTTTATTATGTCATTACCACTTCCTGATTCAATATTATCCCCTAAATTAGCAGTGTATATAATGTCATTTCCTTCAAATGTTTTTATTGTATAATAAAGAAAATCAAGGTTAGAAGCTATGTAACTGTCATTGCCACTAGTTCCATTATAATTCACATTTATTCTAACAAAATCTCTAGTGCTAACATTTTCTAGCGATGTCGTACCATCTTGATTTAAAGTGGTAAACCTAAAATTTTCAATCAGTGCATCACCATTGCTAACAAAAAAATTCTGTATCCGAATTGAATCACTAGGTGAATTAGCAAAACTTAAAACCAAATCGTTAGACTCTTTGCTGCATAACACATCTTGCTTTTCTATTCCAGCACCAAAAAAAATCGTGTCAATGTCACTGTTAAATCTTGAACCTAAATCATAAATCACATCATTTCCATCACCAACATTATAAATGTAAATGTCGCTGCCAGAATAACCCAGCAAATAATCATCACCCCTTCCACCATCAATTATTTCATTATTAGCGTAACCAGATTGCGATTCAATTCTATCATTACCATCTCCACCTTTAACTAAAGTAGAATTAGAACCATTAAATCTGATCACATCATCACCAGCACCACCATCAATCAAATTATTGCCTACAACAGTATTAATGTTCATATTATCATTGCCACTCGTGCCAACAAGTTTCGAATAAAGATTGTTCCAATTATACGTTGTTAAATCAATCCACTTCTCTTGCGCAACCGAATTTTCATCAACATATTTCAGCTTTATTTTTTCAATCTTATTTGCAACATCTCTAAACTGATCCTTGATAACTATATAATCATCAGAATTTTCAAATTGTATAAACAAATTATCATTAGATCTTCCAAAAAACATTTCACTTTCTTTATAACCATTGATCTCGATAACATCATTCTGCCCCTGAGAAACTCGGCTTAAAGGTTGAGCAGTTCCATTCCAATAATAATTTTCATTTACAAGACTTCCTAAATCAAAAATATTACTCGCATTTGTTAAAGACCAAAATTCACTAATAACATCAACACCATCGCCCTTATTAAAAACATAAGTATCATTGCCACCCCTTCCTGAAAGCTGGTCAAAACCTTTATTAGAAACAATTCTATCAGAAAATTCTGAGGCAAATATCACATCATTTTCGTCACTTCCAATAACAACCCTTTCTAAATTAGGATCAGTTAAATCAATAATTTCACCACTACTAAACTGCAAAACCTCGACTCGATTCATCAAAACATTTTGATATCTGATTTCAATTTGATCTGTAGAAGAATTTTTAAATTTTATAATTATCTTCGAGTTATCACCAGCAATGTAGATATCATCTTTTGTTATATCAGGGCCAAATAAAATTTTATCATAACCATAGCTTGTGTTGTTAGCATTATCCGCAGTGTAAAAAAAACCATTTTTACCCGACTCATCAATCACATCTTTACCATCACCTTTATTATAAAGATAAACATTATCACCAGAAGTTCCTATAATTTTATCGTCACCTTTTCCAGATATAATTGTTGTGTCATGTGCTATAATGTGATTATTTTCATCGAATATATCACCGCCAAGAGTTTCAGACTGATCAGTGCCAAAAATAACATTATTTATTGCGACTGAAATTTGATTAATTCTGCTTTGAATTTCCAAACTAGTTAAACCAAAACTATTTTTCACTAACTCAACAAGAGGTGAAATTTGTTTTATAAAAGACAACCTATTGTAAGATGCATAAATATTATTTATCTGAGACGCCACAGCAGAATCCACAGCACTAGACACATTACTCAAAATAGAATCAAATTTATTTTGAATATTATAAAAAATATCATCAGCAGTTAAATCACCAAAATTAATCGTGTCACTTTCAAAATCATAACTTGGTGAAGAACGTGAATTACTAAAAATATCTCTGAACAATCCTTGCGTTAAAAAATTCACCTTCATTGCATCAATCAAGAGATTCCAAGCATTATCCACCGCCCCCACCTGCCAAGTTTCAACATTATGACGACCATTAACTGTAGTATAATCCTCACCTCTCAAAGCTTCCATAGTCGCCAATTTCCTTGCATCATAAGACCCTCTCAAGCCCGTAATATTTTTTGTCTGAGCCCATAAATAAAGAATATTTTCAATCTGAATATTTATAGTTTGATAATTTTGCACTGACGTTTCGCCCAATTTATATAGTGCATCGAAAAGTTCAGGATTATTTCCTGCAACAATAGTTAAAGGCAATAGATTGCCATAACCTCTAATTATAGGCAAAGAAAGTGCATCTATTCTTAAACTATAATCACCAACAGTATGCCCGTTTTCTTCGTAAGTGTAAGAAGTTGAATTGGCCTGATTTACAGCTAAATCAAGGTTAAAATATGGTCTCATCACCTGCCTTACATCTGTAACAGTTGCAGCAACGTTCTGCGTAAAACTTCCCTGTGAAATTATCAAATTATTTTCAACAACGCTGTTAACATTAACTAAATTATTTAAATTAATCGCAGTTATTCCAAGCTCACTTAAACCAAACAACTCTCGCGGCTTATTAACAACATTACCCAAATCAGAAATTCCATCACCG
>CAZOKU010000006.1:0-32675 GCA_964580715.1 uncultured Rhizobium sp.
GCATTGGCCAATTCATCATGCAAAATTTGTGAACGATCGCGCACTTCATCTGCAGCTTCAATTATATGATTAATTTGATCTAGATTTTCTTGAAAATGACGCTTTGCCCAAGCACCAAGCCAAGCTTGGTCAGAGTTTCTTAATTTATATATAACCTCTTTTTGTGGTAATAAATAACGTTTAAAAACCGCCGATTGGCTTCTGGCTTGCAAAATCTCCTCACGCAATTTAATGTTGTGAGTAGTAATAACCTTATTTTCAATTTCATCCAAACGTTCAGTCAGGCTGTAAACATAAGGCGAAGTAGTATAAAAAATTTGATAAATAAAATTATACAAAAACTCCGCAGAATTTTTAATCACTTTACCAGCCTCCATAGAAGCTTGCATATCAAACAAAGCTTTCATATCACGCCTTTGTACAGTGATAATTCTTTCTGGATCAATCCACATTCTAAGCGAAACCAACTCTTCTGCCTCGTTGTTTTCCGACAAACCAACACCGCGCAAAATTATTAACATTCCTTTTTCAAACTCAATGATCCTCGGACGAGTTTCTTCAGCGGTTAAAGCATCAATAATCAAGTGATCTAAGTAAGAAACTTCACGCTCTAGCCATCTTTTTGTATTATCAGAATTTGCATCCAAATGAACCCAAGATAAACCTTTATCTTCCAGCTCTTTTGCAACTTTATCATTGCTAAGCTTTTTCGGCTTGCCTTTGTCATCAAAGGCATAAGAAAACATGATACAGTTTTTCATAATTAATGTCTTTTTCTTGCAACAATGTTAAGCCCTTCAACCACAAGGGTGAAGAATAAAGAAAAATAAAGATAACCCTTAGAAATATGAAGATGAAAACCATCAGCTGAAAGAATCACCCCAACCATGAAAATAAAGGCCAAAGCAACAATTTTTAGTGATGGATAATGATTTAAAAAATCGCTAATATAATTTGATGCCATCATCATCAGAATCATTGAAATCAACACTGCAAGCACAATTATAAAAACATTATTTGTCATGCCAATTGCAGTTATAATTGAATCAAAAGAAAACACAAAATCAATCGCTGCAATTTGCGCGGCTGCAGCAAAAAAGCTTTTTCCAACTTTAAGTTCTTTCTCCTTTTCTTTTGCTCTCAAACCAATGTCTTGAGCAATTTCCCAAGAGCTTTTAACAATCAAAAACAATCCACCAACGATTAATAGCAAGTCTTTAAAAGAAAAAGGAACATCAAAAGAATAAAAAATTGGCTCAGTTAAAGTCATCACCCAAGAAAGGCCTGTCAACATCACAACCCGAATCAGAAATGCTAAAAATAAACCAAAATTACGTGCTTTTTTGCGATATTTTTGTGGTAATTTGCAAACCACCAAAGCAATGAAAATTAAATTATCTATACCCAAAATGATTTCAAGGAAGGTAAGAGTTACCAGCGCAAAAAGCAGATCATATCCAACAAACTCCATATCAAGATTTTTTAATTGAGATTATTTTTTTATTATAAAAAAAAGCTAATAAAGGTTGAATTGCAAGGCCAAGAATTGAAAAATAATCACCCTCCACCTTAGAAAACAAATGTTTCCCGAGAGATTCATATTTATAACTTCCAGCACAATTCCACGAAGAGTCAATCTCGACATATTTTTTAATTTCTGCAACAGAAATTTTACGCATTTTTAATTTTGCCTGAGAAAAATTTTGAAAAATAATTTTATTATTAAATGCAACTGCAACAGCATTGTTTTGAAAATGGGTTTTGCCACTAAATTTTGTAAGCTGTAAAATCGCTTCACGAGCATTTTTTGATTTAGAAATTTCTTTTTTTAAAAATTCACAAACCTGATCAGAACCAACAACATAAGCATCTGGATATAGTTTGCTAACTGACAAAGCTTTTTGCTTTGCTAAAAACATCGCAAGTTTTTGTGGCGATAGTTTTAATTTTTCTTTAGCTTTTTCCTCGTCAAAATCTGGTGCAACCACCTCAAAATCAATTTTTGCATCTTCCAAAATTTTTTTACGAATTACAGAAGTTGAAGCTAAAATAATTTTTTGGGTCTGTGCTAACATTCAATCGAAGCTAGATTAATCATCATCAAAAACTTTTTTTCTAGTTTTGGATTATCTTTAAACGCGCCCAAAGCGGTTTTAGTGATTGTTGAAGCGTCAACTTTATAAACACCACGCGTTGACATACATTGATGTTTTGCATCAATTAAAACCATTACACCTTTTGGTTTCAAAACATTGTTAATTGTGTTTGCAACTTGTGAAGTTATGGTTTCTTGAGTTTGCAAACGTTTAGCAAAAACATCAAGCAACCGTGGAATTTTGCTCAAACCAACCACTCTTTTATCTGGAATGTAAGCAATGTGCGCCTTACCAATGAAAGGAACCATGTGATGTTCACAGTGTGATTCAAGGCGAATGTCTCTAATCAAAACAATGTCGTCGTAACCTTCAACCTCTTCAAAAGTTTTACCCAGCAAAGCTTCTGGATCTTCACTATAACCAGCAAAAAACTCTTTATAAGCACCAATAACTCGTTTAGGCGTATCTTTCAAACCTTCGCGGTTAGGATCATCACCTAACCAAGAAATTAAGGTTCTAACCGCCTCTTTAGCTTGTTCTTCCGTTGGACGATTTTTTGTTTCCATGTGATTTTTAGTTATCATTTTTTAAAACAGCTTTAATTGTAAAGACGACGCATTTTAGGCTAGTTTCAAGCAAAATACAAGAATTTTTAGTTATAATAACATCCTCAGACTCCTCACAGCTGCCACCCCTAAACCAAAGGCTTGGCAATCTCTTTTTTTGAAACAGAAATTACCAGCCAATAAAAAATATCAAAATCTTAGTTGAAAACTAAACTTTTGGTAAATAGATTTTTGAAACAGGATAGTCTTTCTTATTTTTTATGAGAGCACCACCTAATTTAAACTTAATCTACAATAAAATTAACAAAATCAATTATGAAAAAACAATTATTAGTCGCTTCCTTAGCATATGCTCTATTTTCTTTCAACGCCTCTGCAGCTGAAATTGGGGTTTTAGATGTTGAAAAAATCGTTAAAGATTCTCTTGCAATGCGCGACATTCAAGGAAAAGTAAGCAAAAAACAAGAAGAATATCAAAAAGAAGTTAACAAAAGACAAGCTGCTTTAGAAGCTGAACAAAAAAAGATTGAAGGCAAAAAAGATGTTCTTTCAAAAGAAGCTTTTGAAAAAGAAAGCAAAGCTTTCGAGAAAAAAGTTGAAGAATTGAAAGAATTTGTTGAAAAAAGACAAAACAGCTTGAAAAAGGCTTCTCTTGACAGCATGAACAAAGTTAACGACAAAATCAAAGAAATCATCTCTGAAATCGCTAAAGAAAGAAGCTTCGACGTTATCGTTCCAGCTGCTCAATCTTTATATTACAAAGACAACCTAGAAATTTCTGAAGAAGTTTTGAAAAAACTTAACAAAAAAATTACTAAAGTTGACGTGAAATTTGAATAATTTTTGCTACTAACTTTTACATAAAAATCCCCCTGAGTTTTAAAAATTCAGGGGGATTTTTTTAATGAAATAACACCAGACTGCCCTTCCCCACTTTCAAATTTTTTACAATTGAGTAATAAACATAGCGGTTTGCTTTTTTTGTTGCCTCAACCAAATCCATTTTTTTTGTAATATTGCAAGCTATAGCAGAAGCAAGAGTGCAACCAGTTCCATGGATTTTTTCTGCTGCAATTTTTTTGTTGGAAATCACGTGAAAATTATTTTTTTCATCAAGCAAAATGTTGTAAATTCGATCCGACAAATTTTTTAAATGTCCACCTTTAATCAAAACATTTTTTGCTCCGATTTCCATTATTTTTATCGCAGCCTTTTTCATATCATCTAAATTAGCAATTTTAATTCCCGCCAAAACTTCTGCTTCGTCAATATTTGGCGTCACAATATAAGCACCTTTTACCAGCTTGTTTTTCAAGGCTTCTATAGCATTTTTTTCTAGCAACAAATCACCCGAAGTTGCAACCATCACGCTGTCCAGAATCAGTGGAACATTCTTTGCTTTTTTTTGTAAAACATCTGCCACAACTTCAATTGTCTCAGCATTTCCAAGCATACCAATTTTTATTGCATCAAATTTTATATCATCAAGAACTACATCAATTTGCTTGCGTAAAAAATCTTTATAAGGAAAAAAAACATCGAAAACTTTTTCGGTATTTTGTGCAGTCAAGCAAGTGATTGCAGCTGCTGCATAAACTTTATGAGCTGCTGCAGTCTTGATGTCGGCCTGAATGCCAGCGCCACCAGAAGGATCAGAACCAGCAATTATCAACAATTTCGGCACGTTCATAAATTAAATTTCAGAATTTTATACAACCTCGTTGTCATGTTAGAGCTTGTCGAAGCATGCTGTTGCTAGAACATGCTTCGACAGGCTCTAACATGACATAGTTAACGGTTTATTAAATTTTATAAACAATTTTTCCTGCAACAACCGTCATCACCGCCCTTCCCTTCACTTTAAAACCATCAAACGGCGAATTTTTTGACTTGCTCAAGAATTTTTTGGAATCAATTTCCCATTCGCTATCTAAATCAATCAAGGTTAAATCAGCTCTGCCGCCTTTTTTAATTTCTCCACCGTCAAAATTTATGATTTTTGCGGCATTGCAAGTCATTTTCGCAAGCAAGTCTTTCAAGGATAAAACTTTTTGATGATATAAAGTCAAACTCAAAGGAAGCATGGTTTCAACACCAACAATTCCAAATGCTGCTTCAGACAGTGGCTTTTCTTTAAGTGCTAAATCATGCGGCGCATGATCCGTTGAAATTGCATCAATCAAACCGCTTCTAAGGCCTTCAATTAAAGCAAGGCGATCCGCTTCTGATCTAAGCGGAGGATTCATTTTAGCATTAGTTCCTGATTTTAAAACTTGCTCGTCAGTTAATAAAAAATGATGCGGACACACCTCCACTGTAGCATTCAAGCCATTTTCTTTAGCGCGTCTCATAGCATCTAACGCTTCTTTAGTTGAAACATGCAGCAAGTGATATCTTCCACCTACAGCTTCTAAAATCGCCAAATCACGCTCCACAATCACACTTTCTGAAATGTTTGGAATGCCACGCACCGCAAGCTTTCTTGACACTTCCCCTTCATTAATACAACCTTTATTAGTTAAATTTAAATCTTCCGCATGCTGTGAAATCACCGTGTCAAACTCTTTTGAAGCTTCAAAAGCGCGACGCATTAAGTGAGCATTCATCACTGGCAAACCATCATCAGTAAAGCCCACTGCACCAGCTTCTTTCAAGGCTTTGATGTCAGTTAATTCTTCACCTTTCATGTTTTTAGTAACGCAAGCATAAGCTAAAATATTGCAATGTGCCGCTTCTTTAGCTTTGTTTTGGATGTAAAAAAGCGTTTCAACATTATCAATGGTTGGCGAAGTGTTGGGCTGGCACACAACAGTTGTAATTCCACCAGCAACTGCCGACATTGAGCCAGTTGCTAAATCTTCTTTATGAGTTTGCCCTGGATCACGAAAATGCACCTGAATGTCAATTAACCCCGGAGATAAAACCAAACCTTTGCAATCAACAATTTCAGCATCTTGCGCTTGCAAGCCCGGCCCAAAATCTGCAATTTTTTCACCAACAGTTAAAAGGTCACCAATTTGGTCATAATTAGATTTTGGATCAATAATTCGCGCATTACGATATAAAATTTTTTTATCCGAAGAAATTTTTGGCGCGTAAGGCAAAGCAAAATTTGTCATGTTTTTAATTTATATTGCAGTTAAAAATAATCCAAGTTCATCAGCGGTTTTAACCACTTCGTCACGGTCTAAAACCAAAGTGTAATTAGTTTGAATCGCAATTCCTTTAATTCCAGCTTCAAAACAATTTTTTACCGTAGCAACGCCAATCGTTGGCAAATCAAGCTTCTTGCTTTGATTTTGTTTTTTCATTTTGATTAATGTGGAATTTTTTTTATATGAAATATCAAGATTTTTACATCTTTTAATCATTTCGTCAGTTCCTTCTGCCGCTTCAACAGCAATGATCTGTTTTTGCGCCACCACCATTGATTGCCCGACATCAAATTTAGAAAATAATTTTATTGCACTAACTCCCAAATCAATGTCTGCAAGGCTTTCAGAGCTTGGTTTAATTTTAGTTAAAGTTGATTTTGTTGAAATAACACAATCCAATAATTCTTCAATTTTAACAAATTTTAAACCTTCCTTTTCCAAAAAATTCATTACGGTTCTAAGAACTGCATCGTCTCCCAAAATTTTGTTCGCCAAAATTTTAGCCAACAAAATCGTGCCTTTTTTATCAACTTTAATTGCCGAAAAGTTTGGTTTGGTAACCGCGCCAATAAAAACAATATTCTTAATTTGCCTGCTTTTTATCTCGCTTAAAAAAAACTCAACCGTGCCATATTTGAATTTTACTGGATTAAAAGCTGAATAATCAATTTCATAATTTTCACCTTCAAGCAACAACAACAAAAATTTTTGTCCTCTTTTTTGACATTCTTCAATCAACATTAATGGCAATTTTCCTCTGCCCGCAACAATTGCAATTGGCTGTGTTTTTACTGAATTATCCTGCATGATTTAAACTAGCTCCTCCGTCGATAAATAAAATTTGTCCCGTAACAAAATCATTTTCTAATAAAAAGCCAATTGTTTGTAAAATATTTTTAATTTCACCTTTTTTTTGCAACGGAATTTTTTTTACATAAGCATGTTCAGTTTCAGAAGAATCAATGCTTTCTAAAATATAGCCCGGTGCAATTCCATTAACTCTAACTTCTGGCGCAGCTTCCAGCGCAAACATTTGTGTAAATTCCGCTAAAGATTTTTTGCTTACAACATAATCAGCATAACTTGTTTCAAAACGCACAATGTTTTTATCCACCATGTTGATAATCTGAGAATTTTGAATTTTATTTTTTTTAACATGAAGCGCTAAAGCTTTAGACAAAAGCATCGGCGAAAATAAATGAATGTTAAAATTTTCCATCAACTCTTTATCACCTTCATCAAGAAAATTTGATTTACGAAAAATCGAAGCATTATTGACAAGTAAATTCCAGTTAGAAAAATTTTCTGACATAAATTTTGCCAAAGCTTCTGTCTGTTTTAAATCAGAAAGATCTGAGCAAAAAATCTCACATTTAACTTTGAATTTTTCTTTAATTTCTGTGGCCAATTTTTTGGCATCAGCTTCAGAAGTTTTATAAGAAATAACAATATCAAAACCCTTTTCTGCCAAATATAACGCAATTCCTTTGCCAATTCTTTGGGCCGCACCTGTAATTAAAGCAGTTCCTATGCTATTTTTCTTCATCGCGATATTTTTCGATTTTTTTATAAAGTTCTCTTAAAACTTCAGTAATTCCTTTAGTTGTTGCCGCTGATATCACAAAAACTTTTGGTGATTTTTGACCATTCTTTTTTAAATAATCTTTTAATTCCTTGGTTTTTGCTGTGATTTCTTCTTTGCTAAGTAAGTCAATTTTGTTAATTGCGATAATTTCATATTTTTCTAAAAGCTCTGGACTGTAGCCTGCAAGCTCATCGCGAATTGTTTGATAATTTTCAATAATATTTTCTGCAGAACCGTCAATTAAATGCAATAAAACGCCACATCTTTCAATATGTTTTAAAAAGCGATCGCCCAAACCGCGCCCTTCAGAAGCGCCTTTGATCAAACCTGGAATATCTGCTAAAACAAATTCATGATCATCAACATAAACCACTCCAAGCTGTGGTTTCAAAGTGGTAAAAGGATAATCAGCAATTTTTGGTTTTGCTCTGGTTGTTGAGGCCAAGAAAGTTGATTTTCCAGCATTTGGCAAACCCAAAAGACCAGCATCTGAAAGCAATTTCAACTTTAATTTCACCCATAATTCATCACCTTTTTGACCCGGAATTGCATAGTCTGGCGCTTGATTAATTGAGCTTTTAAAATTAGCATTTCCAAAACCACCGTTGCCGCCGCGCGCAATCACCACCTCTTGATCTGGCTCCATAAGGTCGGTGATTAATTCTTCATCGTCAGAAAAAATTTGTGTACCTTGTGGAACCTTTAAAACTAGGTTCTCTCCATATAATCCACTTTTATTTTTGCCTTGTCCTTTTTGACCATTTTGCGCTTTAAAATGCTGCACAAAACGAAAATCTATCAGAGTGTTAAGGTCTTTTGCGCATTTGAAAATAACGCTTCCGCCACGTCCGCCATCGCCACCATCTGGGCCACCACGAGGCACAAATTTTTCACGACGAAAACTCACCGCGCCATTTCCGCCATCGCCAGCCTTTAAATGTATTTTTGCCTCATCAATAAATTGCATATTATAATTCTATTAAACCGTTAGTCGCCGCGATGAATTTTTCATTTTCGATGATTTTTCCGCCCGCTTCTTTTGCAAGCAATAAAAATGGTTTTAAAAATTCATTATTTTCAGCTTTAAAAACTGCCGCTTCAATTCGAGAAGATGCCAAATAAGAAACATCCAAACTCTTACAGCCATAAGCTCTGGTTTCAAAAGTTTTGGACAATAAATTTTTATCTTCAAGAGAAATTATTGCCGAATCAGAAATTGAGCGCTTCGAAACTCTTATTCTGCGATTGTTTAAAAATGCTCCAAAACCCTTCTCGCAATAATAAAGTTCATTGCCAATAACCTTGTTAATCGCCACTGAAATTGCCTCTTTCTGACCATTTTCGCCAATATGCTCTAGAGCAATTGCCACCGTAAAATCAGGGTTTGAATGCGCTAAATTATTGAATCCGTCAATTGGAAAAACATTATAAGCATATTCCGCATTTGGTTTTGCAATAATTTTTTGGCCATCAGAAAAAAATATGTTGTAATCTGGCCTGAATCTGTGTAAATCTTCAGCCAAAATTTCTTTGATGCGGTTATAGCAAGCAGTCGCAAATTTATTTGCTGAAGCAACGTTGCTTTGTAGATTTTCCAACTCCATAAAATCGCGCGGAGTGCGTATTATAGCCTTTTCTATCGCTTTTACAATGATGTTTAAATTGGCACTATATCTCATGTTTTTTAAAGTTATTAATATTTCCTCTCTTGTAAAATCAGGTTCAATTCAGGAATATCAGAAGCATTTATAACGTTTTTTGTGGAAAATTCCAGCTTATTTTCAGCTAAATTAGTGATTTTTACCAAACTATGGCATAAAAAATTCTGATCGTCACGCTGTAAAAAGTCGCTGCGATAGTGTGCGCCGCGGCTTTCCTTACGATTTAAGGCAGAAAAATTAGCTGCTAAAGAGTTTAAAATCAAACTTTCAAGCTCGAAATAATCAATTAAATCTTGGTTCCAAAGCAGATTTTGGTTAGAAATCTGCTGTTTTTTAAAAATTGCAAAAATCTCGTTAATTTTATCAAATCCGTCTGCGAGCATTTTTTGATTTCTAAAAACTGCAAGATTTTTTTCATTATTTTCTTGCAATTCTTGCTTCAATTCAGAGTAAGACGCTGTTTTTTTATCACCAAAAATTTCTCTAAATTTAGCAATTTTTTTATCAATAATTTGACTTAAATTTAAAAAATTAACATCAGAAATTTTTTCCGCCGCTTTTTTTCCCGCAATTTTTCCAAACACAATTAGATCAAGCAAAGAATTACAGCCCAAGCGATTTGCACCATGCACTGAAACACAAGCTGCTTCGCCAACCGCCATTAATCCAGCAACAACTTTATCTTGATTCAAAACTTCACAATCAACATTAGTTGGAATTCCGCCCATCGTATAATGAGCTGAAGGCGAAACTGGAATTAAATCTTTTTTCACATCAAGTTTGGCAAAGTTTTTCACCAATTCCACCACACCGGGAAGTTTTTTATATAAAACTTCATCTGATAAATGGCGCAAATCAAGGTAAAGATCCCCTCTTCCTTCAATAATTTCTTTTGCCATTGCTTGTGAGATAACGTCTCTGGAAGCAAGTTCCATCATATTCGGCGCATAGTTTTTCATGAAGCGCTCACCTAAAGCATTGAGTAAATAAGCGCCCTCGCCTCTTGCTGCTTCTGTAATTAAAAATCCGCGATCCTTTATTCCCGTAGGGTGAAACTGCACAAATTCCATATCCTGCAAAGGCAATCCTTCTTTAAAAACCAAGGCCGAGCCATCGCCGCTGCAGATTAGTGAAGAAGTGGTGTTTTTATAAATTTGACTATATCCACCAGTTGCAAGAATGATGATTTTGCTTTCAAAAACAATTAATTCTCCAGCAGCTAAATCAACTGCCAAACATCCGCCACACTGATTATTTTCAATAAATAAATCACTAACAAAACAATCATTAAAAAAAATTACATTATTTTTTAAAGCCTCTTGATAAAGGCTGTGAAGAATTGTGTGACCAGTTTTGTCTTTGGCATAACAAGCGCGATAAGCAATTTCACCTTTGCCAAAATCAGATTTTTGTGCGCCGTAAGCACGCTGAGCGATCTGCCCTTTCTCATCCCTTGAAAAAACAACGCCCATTTTTTCTAATTCAAGCAATGAATCTTTAGCATTACGACATAAAACTTCAACAGCATCAACATCCGCCAAATAATCCGCACCCTTCAAAGTGTCATAAGCGTGCCATTTCCAATCATCACGCACAACATTTCCCAAAGCAGCATTAATTCCACCTTTAGCCGCAACCGTGTGACTGGCGCTTGGATGAACTTTGCTGATTACCGCAATTTTTTTTACCCCCGCTCCAAGCGCTGAAATAGCAGACATCAAACCAGCCCCACCAGCCCCTATAATCACTAAATCAAATTGTTGCTTGGAAATTTCAAAATTCATTTATAAATTAAAGATATTAAATTACAGATCTGGTAACTTGAATTTGTTAAATTATTTCGTAAGAATAATTGTTAATTATACTATTAAATCAACCAAACTTTGATCAAAATTATACTTTGTGCTTATAATGAAGCACAAAACCTCAAAACATTGCTAGCAAATTTAAACCATGAATTATCTGGTTTAAAGCAAAATTTCGAAATCATAATTTGCATTGACGGGACCACCGATGAGTCGGAATCAATCATCAATGAATTTGCCAAAATTTGCAAAATAAAAATTCTTCCACCCAAAAATCAGCGCGGGCTTGGCGTTGCTTTTAAACGCATTTTTCTTGAAGTAATCAACAATTCTAGCGATGACGATCTTATAATTTCACTTGATGCAGACAACAGCCACAACCCTTCGCAAATTCCTGCAATGATTGAACATTTTGAAAAAAATTCACTCGATTTTTTAGTTGCATCAAGATTCTGCGATCACAGCTCAATGCAACATTTTCCGCTTCACCGAAAATTCATCAGCAAAACTGTTTCACTTTTACTGCAAACTTTATTTCCCATCAAAAAAATCTCTGGCAAAAAAATTCAAGATTACACCAGCGGCTATCGCATTTATAAAGCAAAAAAACTGAAGGATTTATATAAAATAAAAAAAGATAATTTCATCCGCGAACCAGAATTTACCTATACTTGCGAGCTGTTAGTTAAACTGTCACAACTGCAAGGAAGATTTGACGAAATTGCGATTCTTTATGAATATGAAAAAAAACTTGGGATCAGTAAATTACGGATTGGAAGAAATTTTTATCGATTACTAATTCTCCTTTTGAGACGTTTTAAATAACAAGACAGAGAAAGTCTTTGCTTTAACAAAATACGTCATCCTAAATCTCGATGCTGGGCGTAATTTGTAATTCCGCCTCAACTGTTCATAAAAACTTAAAACCATATTGCTAATTAAATTATGATATGAACATAAGGACAGAATTGCAAATCCTGCCCAGCATCGAGTTCCAACCACACTTCTTTTAACAAACTCCGCCCAGCATCGATGATAATTAATGATAATCACCCAAAATTCACACTCAAAAAAACTTTTAAAATATTTTTTTTGCTTTATAGTTTTTCGCACTTAACTTTCTAAAAAAAATATTCTCAATTTATGAATCACAAACGCAGAGTAGTTGTCACTGGCGTGGGCGCTGTTAGCCCATTGTCTTCTAATGCTGAAGGAACTTGGAAAAAACTAATCAATTCTGAGTCTGGCATTGGCAAAATTACAATTTTCGATCCAACTGAATCACCATGCAAAATTGCTGGTGAAGTTAAACATGGTGATGGCCCTGACTTGTTCAATCCAGATCACTATATCGAACCAAAAGAACAAAGAAAAATGGATCGTTTCATCCATTTCGCCGTTGCAGCAGCAGATCAAGCAATTGCTGATTCTGGCTGGAAAGCAGAAACTGAAGAACAAAAATATCGCACCGGAATCATGATTGGCTCTGGCATCGGCGGCCTTCCTATGATTGAAAAAACTTCAATTGCAATGAAAGAAAAAGGCATCCGCAAAATCAGCCCTTTCTTTATTCCTGCAAGCTTGATTAACTTGGCTTCTGGGCAGGTTTCAATTAAACATGGTTTTATGGGTCCAAACCACGCGGCAGTTACAGCTTGTGCAACTGGTTCGCACACAATTGGTGATTCTGCAAGAATGATTCAATATGGCGATGTTGACGTTATGGTTGCTGGTGGTGCAGAATCCGCAATTTGTGAAGTTGGCGTTGGCGGATTTGCTGCTTTAAGAGCACTTTCAACTAGTTTTAATGACGATCCAACTGCTGGTTCTAGACCTTGGGACAAAAGGCGCGATGGCTTTGTTATGGGCGAAGGCGCTGGTGTTGTGGTTTTGGAAGAATATGAACATGCCAAAAAACGTGGCGCAAAAATTTACGCTGAAGTGGTTGGATATGGCATGTCGGGAGACGCCTATCACATCACAGCCCCAGAAGCAACTGGACGTGGCTCAACTTACGCAATGAAACTTGCATTACAACATGCAGAAATCACCCCAGACAAAATTGATTACATCAATGCTCACGGAACTTCAACCCCGCTTGGCGATGAAATTGAAGTTTCTGCCGTGAAAAAAGTTTTTGGTGACCATGCTTATAAACTCTCTATGTCTTCAACAAAATCAGCCACTGGCCACTTGCTTGGTGCTGCTGGTTCAATTGAAGCAATTTTTTCTATTTTTGCACTTCGCGACAATATCCTTCCTCCAACATTAAACTTGGAAGATCCTTCAGAAGGCTGTGATATTGATCTGGTTGCAAAAACAGCAAAACAAAAACAAGTGAACTATGTAATGTCAAATTCCTTCGGATTTGGCGGCACTAATGCTTGTTTAATTTTGAAAAAAGTTTAGCAAAATCTAAAAAATCTAAAAATTTTAAATGAAAAAAAATCTCATCACTAACATCTGCGCAAGCTTTTCGGTTGCAATTTTCTTTTATCTTGTCTCTGTGATGTTTGTTATCATGTATTTCAATGCACCTAACAGCTATCACAGTGAAGATAAAAGATTCATTGTAGAAAATGGCCTAACTTTTCGTGAGGTCGTAGAAAAACTGCACAAAGAACATATCATTAAAAGCCCTTCAACATTTCTTTATTTATCACAATTAATCAAAGGCCTTGATCCAAAAGTTCGCTATGGGGAATATTTCTTTGAAAAGAACATTTCTTACTACAAAATTCTACACAAAATGGTAAAAGGCTATAACTATTTCCGCAAAATCACAATTGCTGAAGGCCTTTCCACCCACAGCGCAATTAACATAATTGAACATGCTCCGGGGCTTCTTGGACAAATGCCAAATCACATCAAAGAAGGAAGCTTATTGCCCGAAACTTATTTTTACTCATATAACGACACTAAAATTTCAACTTTAAAACGGATGCAAGATTCAATGACTAAAGCCCTAAACGAGCTTTGGGAAAGCCGCGATCGCACAATTCCAGTTAAAACCAAAGAACAGGCTTTGGTTCTTGCGTCAATTGTTGAAAAAGAAACTGGCATTCCAACAGAACGTCCGAAAGTTGCTTCAGTTTTCATCAATCGCTTGCAAAAAGGAATGAAATTGCAGTCTGATCCAACCATTATTTATTCTTTCACCTTTGGAAATAAACAACTTGAAAGACCAATTAAAGTTAGCGACATCCAAAATAATTCATCCTTTAACACTTATCACATTTATGGCCTGCCCCCAGCGCCAATTTGTAATCCAGGAATTGATTCAATTAAAGCCGTGTTAAATCCAATTAAAACTGATTACATCTATTTTGTTGCAAGTGGCAAAGGTGATCACATTTTTTCTTCTTCTCTTAAAGAACATAATGAAAATGTGGCAAAATATCGCAATCTCTTGAAAGCTAAAGAACAAGAAGCTGCAGCACAACCTGCTTTAAAAAAGCCCGTTAACAATATATCTTCTGCAACTGTAAACAGTGCAACACCAGCTTCTTTGCAAACAGAAGGCGCCGTTTTAAAACAGCAATAATTAATGATAGAAGCAAATTCAACCACAAAGCTTCAACAACAGGCTTCTAACCCAGAAAATTCCGTCTGGGTTTTTGCCTCTGCTGGGTCGGGAAAAACAAAAATCTTAACTGATCGCGTTTTACGGCTTCTTCTTTTAGGTGTTAGCCCCGAAAAAATTCTTTGTTTAACTTTCACAAAAGCCGCAGCTTCTGAAATGCAAGAACGCATCAATCACAATCTTGCCGATTGGATTTCTTGCGATGAAGAAAAACTGCAAAAAAAACTTTTTGAACTTTCTGGAAAAACCCCTACAAACCACGAAATTAAAAAAGCACAAAGCCTGTTTATCAAAATTCTTGATTCTGAAGCAAAATTAAAAATTCAAACCATTCACTCGTTCTGTCAAACTTTAATGAAGATTTTTCCGTTTGAGGCAAAAATCACCCCTAACTTTGAAGTTATTGAGCAAGCGCAAGAAAAATTATTATTAAAACAAGCGCAAAAAGAAATTCTTGAACAAGCAGTAAGCAATCCAATTTTACAAAATTTAGTCACTAAAATTAACGCAAAACTTCATGAAGAAAGCTTTTCAGAGCTGGTTTTTGAGCTGTTAAAGCACAAAGATAAATTAAAAGAGTTAAAAGAATATTTTTTTAGCATTGAAGGTGTAATCGATGAAATTTATAAAAATTTTTCGATTAACAAAAATGATAATGAAGAAACAATTTTTAAAAATTTCACAAGAAAAATTGATCAAGAAAAATCATGGCAATTCATTGCCCAGCTTGATAAAAGCAAGTCTTCTAAAAACAAAGAACTGGCAAATGGCATTCGATTTTTCTTACAAAACCAAAATTTAAAAAATTTTTCAAATTATTATTACGCATTTTTTACTAAAGAAGAATCGCCACGAAAACTTTTTGATAAAATCGCTGAAGACAAAGATTGGTGTGATTTTATGTCTTCTAATCAAGCCTTACTTACAAATTTTAAAGATCACTTAAACTCACTAAAAATTTGCAAAAACACTGCTCTGCTTTTGCAGTTTGTCGATCAAATTCTAGAAAAATATTTTCAAGTAAAAAAACAACATTCTTATCTCGACTATAATGATCTAATTCACGAGAGCAATAAACTGCTTGCAAACCCTGATTTTGCTGATTGGGTAAAACAAAAAATTGACAGCACTTTTGACCATGTTTTAATTGATGAATCACAAGACACTAACCATTTACAATGGAACATTATCAAAGCTTTAACCGAAGATTTTTTTTCTGGCCTAAGTGCCAGCAACAAAGAACGCAGCATTTTTATTGTCGGCGATGAAAAACAATCAATTTATAGTTTTCAAGGTGCTGAGCCAAACATTAGCGAAGAAATTTTTAATTATTTTTATCAAAAACTTGATGGAAAATTACAAAAAATCGAACTGAATAATTCCTTCCGCTCTTTAAGCTCTGTGCTTTTGGCAGTTGATAAAGTTTTTGAAAATGACGAAAGAAAAAACGCCATCAGCAAAATTAGTTCTTTTAAGAAACATCAACCAATCCGCCAGGGAAAAGGCATCGTCGAAGTTTGGCCAAAAATTAAATTAACCAAAGAAGAAACTAAAAACCAAGAATGGAATTTTGATTTTTACCACTTAAAAACAGCTTCCAATCAAGCCACTGAACAAGAATTAATGGCAGAAATCATTGCTCAAAAAATTAAATCATGGGTTAGAAATAAAGTTCTAGAAAATCGCAGCGAACCTGTAAAATATAGCGATTTCATGATTTTGCTGCGCAACAAAACCAACGGCTTCAACCAAGCGCTGATTAAAGCTTTTCACAAATATCACATTCCTTTTTCTGCACCAAGCAAAATAAAATTAACTGAAAATTTATTAACCAAAGATCTGCTTGCAGCAATTAAATTCACGCTTCTTCCTGAAGATGACTTAAATCTTGCCACCCTTTTAAAATCGCCAATTTTGGCAATTTCAGAAGAAGATTTATTTGAAATATGTCTTTTTAAAAACCAAAATGAAACCAGTGTTTTCAGTGCTTTAGCACAAATTAAAAAATTTGAAAAAATCAAAAAATATTTGGATCAGCTCATCACAAAATCACAAGAATTAAACATTTTTGAATTTTTTTATTTTCTAATTGAAAAAAATAATAACCGTAAAAAAATAATTGCTTATTTTGGCAATGAAGCTGTGCAAATTTTGGATGAAATGCTTTCTTTAGCATTTAATTTTTGCCAAAATTTCTCTTCAAATCCGCAAAAATTTTTAGAATTTGTTGAGAAACTTGATTTTGAAATTTTAGCTTCAGCCTCAAACAATCAATCTGTTTTAATTTCCACAGTTCACGGATCGAAAGGCTTGCAAGCACCTATTGTTATGCTTCCAGACTGTTCTTATAATTTTAACAAAATGCAATCTGGTAAAGAAAAAATTCACTGGATTGAATTTGATAAAGTTAAACTTCCTATTTGGTGTATAAAAAAATCAGAGGAAAATCTGCAAATCAAAAATCATAAAAATTTTCGCATTAAAGAATTAAAAGAAGAATATTTAAGATTGCTTTATGTTGCAATGACACGTGCTGCTGACGAGCTTTACATTAGCGCTTTTGGCAATGATTCTGATCCTGATTGTTGGTATGAAATAATTAAAAATTCTTTGCCCGAATTTTTAGTTGAAACTATAGAAGAAAACAAAATAGAAGAAATAAAAAAACCTAAATCAGAAAATGAAGATTCGCAACATCAACTGGCTTCTGATTCTGAAGACATTTATCAAAATCAATTGCCAATTTTAAAAAACCAAACCCAAATTAATTCTTCACAAATTCGCGGAAAATTAATTCATAAAATCTTAGAAATTTTTGGCAATAATTATGAAAAACCCAAAGATTGGCTTTTGAAATTAGCCCAAAATTTAGTTGATAAAGAAGAGTTTTTATCTGCAGAAGAAAAACATTTAACCGTTTCAGAAGTCTCTAATTTCTTACATTCCAAGCTATTTCAAGAAATTTTTTGTGGCAAAGTTAAATGTGAAACTGAAATCATTGGAGAAATTGAAAATAAAAAACTCACAATTCGCATCGATCTTTTAGTTATCAAAGAAAATGAAATTATAATCATAGATTATAAATCAGATGAAACCTTACCATACAACATTCCAGAACAATATAAAAACCAACTAGAATTATATCAAAAAATAATAAAATCCACCTTCCCAAGCAAAAAAATCTCTACTGCAATTTTGTGGATTAAATTTTTGCAGTTAAATTTTATATCGAATTAATTATTCCAAAAAAAACATCTCTTCATAAGAAGGCCTTTTTCTAATCACCGAAAATTTATCACCATCCACCAAAACCTCTGGAACTAACGGACGGCAATTATATTGATTAGACATCGAAGATCCGTAAGCCCCTGCACTGCCAAAAATCAACAATTCATCAGCTTTTACATTTATCAAACTGCGATTCATCGCCAAAACATCCGTGCTTTCACAAACTGGGCCAACTAAATCATAATTTTGTGCCACACCGGTTTTTTTAACCACGGGAATTACTTCATGATATGATCCATAAAGCCCTGGACGCATTAAATCATTCATCGCTGCGTCAATTATAACAAAATTTTTATGATCAGAATGTTTTAAAAACAAAACTTTTGTAACTAATATTCCAGCGGTTCCAACCAATGCCCGACCAGGAGCGAAAGTTATTTTAACATTTAAATCTTTAATAATTTCACGAATCAATTTTGCGTAATCATCAAGCAATAATGTATTTTCATTTTTATATAAAATGCCGATTCCACCGCCAAAATCTAGAGAAGAAATTTTTAAACCTTTTTCTCGCAAAGTCAGGCAAAGGTCGCGCATTTTTTTAAAAGCAAGAGCAAATGGCTCAATTGAGGTGATTTGCGAACCGATATGCATCGCAATGCCATAAATTTCAAGACCAGAAAGCCCTGCGGCTTTTAAATAAAGCTCTTCTGCTTTTTCAATATCAACGCCAAATTTATCCCCTTTTCTGCCGGTTGAAATTTTATCATGAGTTTTGGCATCAACATTTGGATTTACCCTTAAAGAAAATTTTGCTTTCTTATTTAAACTTACAGCCACTTGGTTTAGCAAAAAGATTTCCGCTTCTGATTCCACCGAAAATTCTTCCACACCAGCATTTAAAGCATATTCAATTTCTTCTTTACTTTTTCCAACTCCGGCAAAAACAATTTTTTTGGGATCAGCTCCTGCCTTAATTCCAGCATAAATCTCACCCGCAGAAACTGCGTCAATTCCAGCACCTAAATCAGTTAAAATTTTAACTAAATGACGATTAAAATTCGCCTTAATCGCATAACAAATTTTATAGTTTTTTAGGCCATTATTATCAAATGCAGTAACAAAATTCTGGTAATTTTCAATTAGATTCTTTTTAGAATAGCAATAAAAAGGTGTACCCACTGCCTTAGCAATTTCCGCGATTGAAAGCCCTTCTACAAAGGCTTCATCATGATTTTTTTGATATTTGTAAGATAGATATTTCATAGAAATTAATTCAACTTAGGGCAAAAAACACTGTCGCAAACCCTTGATTTATTTGGTTTTATATAACATAATCTAATTCTTGAAATCAAGCATTCAGTTAATTGAAACAGTAATTTTTAATGAAAAAGCCAAATTCCAATCTCAAGCGCAGCCTGTCACGCCTGATGGCAATTCAAATTCTCTATCAATATAATTTCTTTAATTACGAAAAAAAACTTGAAGAAATCAGCAAAGAACTTCTAGAAAACTATACCTTAAAAGCCGATGAAGAAGCTTCTTCTTACCACGACAAAATTGATCAGGAATTTCTAAATCAACTAACCAGCGGAGTTTTTTTAGATGAATCAATCGATGATGAAATTTCGGAATTTTTAAAAACCAATTCAACCATAGAAAACATTGACGACATAGTACGTCAAATTTTGCGACTTGGCGCTTTTGAACTTAAATTTTGTAAAGACACTCCATTTAAGGTGATAATCGATGAATATGTCGACATCGCCGCCAGTTTTTTCGATGACAATAGAATAAAGTTCGTTAATGGAATTTTAGAAAATTTAGCTAAAAAATATCGTTTTGAAGAACTAAACAAAAATAAAAAATGACCCAAAAAATTATTGTCGGAAGAATTTCTACCGCCTTTGGAATCAAGGGCGAAATAAAGCTAATCAGCTTTTGTGATGAACCACAAAAAATAGAACAATATCCACTTTTTAACAAAGATGGCAAAGAAATTAAATTAACAATCAGCAATAAAAACAAAGCAGTTGTGGGCTCTGCCGAAGGTGGCGCAATTTTAATCGCCAAAATTCACGGCGTTGAAAATCGCACGGATGCTGAAAAATTAAGGGGTGAAGAGCTTTTTGTTGAGCGCAAAAATTTTTCCGAATTAAATGAAGATGAATTTTATTACGTTGATTTAATCGGCCTTGAAGTGCTTGATGTTAATGATAAAAAAATCGGCAAAGTTATAAACGTTTACGACCATGGCGCTGGCGGATCAATTGAAATTGAATTTACTCAAAGCGATTCCAAAAACAATCGTGAAAAAATCGAAAGCTTCCCCTTCAAAAACGCAATTTTTCCTGAAGTAAATTTAAAAAAAGGATATATCAAAATTGAAATGCCTGAGATTGTTTAAAAGCCAATTCGGGATAAAAAGAAAAATCTAAGCTAAATCAAAGCAAAACACAGGATGGTTTCAAGCACTTTTAATGTTAAGTGTTTTGAAAACTAACAATCACATCTATAAGCCGTGCCACCACCAGCAGCAGCAGAATAATATCCACAAGATCCGCAAGAAGAAAGAGGCGAACAAAAACAACTTGACCAGCCTCTGGCATTAATTCCAGCAGTCGGAGATGACATAACATCGCCATTTCCAACATATTTGCCAATATGATTTATATCGCATGTATAATAGCCACTGCTCATAGTGTCACTTGCCAAACCAAGACCAACCTCTCCAGAAGAAGCAATTACTGTCCAATGTGGATTACAAGGCGCACTGCAACTATTGCTCACAACACTAGGAGCTCCAGTTGCTGTGCAAGTGTAAGTAACATTTCCACTATATCCAGAAGCGTTGCAAGCTATAGTTTGATTTGTTGCAGAATAACCAACTTTAGTGGTTGTATCAACAATTCCTGTTGTTCCAGAGAATGTACATTCAATAGCATTGCAACTAGATCCCGACAATGCATATCCAGACGCACAAGCGCAAGTTGATGTCGGCGTAAACACTCCGTTAACACAAGTATAACTCATTGTTCCAGCAAAATTAAACTGATTACAAGAAGTTGAACCAGGACTCGCAGAAGCCAAAACCGTAGTGTCATTTACACCAACAACTCCAGTAACAGAACAATTAGACTGACAAGCACCAGAAACCAAAGTATAGCCAGAAGCACATGAACATGAACCTGAAGTCAAAACACCAGAAGCATCACAAGTAAAAGTAACAGCTCCACTATAGCCAGTAGCACAATCTATAGTAGTAGTCCCAAGATCAACACTAGTCGCAGAAATACCAACAACAGAAACACCACAAGTCGAACAACCCTGAGAAGAAACCACACCACTACAACTAGTATTCTGATAAATCTTAACACCCCACTTCTTCGACAAATAAGACTCAACCGATTGACGTTCCTCCTTCTTCAAAGCACGAGCAAAAATTATCACCTCGCCCAAATTACCTTGATATCCATTACCCACCTTCAACGTAGAAATATTAGACAAATTATTCGTATTACTAGAACTTCCAGCCAAAACCCCATTCACATAAATCTTCTTGCCCACCGTAGAATCATGAGTAAATGAAAATATCCTCGACTCACTCTTATCACCAACATATCCAGAAACAGAAGCAGTATAAGAATTTAACCCACTCTGAGAATGAACCACCGTGCCATTATCACTATAACCCAAAATCAACTGCTGATTCGAAGTAGTAACCGAAGAATCACCAATAAAATAATTATCCGACTTACCACTTCCCCTCTTATCAACCACAAAAACCGTATAATTACTTCCATTCAAAAATGATCCATCAACATTCAAATAAGAATTAGTACCATCAAAAGACAAAGCAGGCAAACTATTTATACCACCAAATGAACCAGTATAACTCGGCTGATTCAAAAACGTCCCCTGAACAGCATCATTCTTAACCGACTTACCACCACCCCTATCATACCAAACCTGAACCCTATCATCCTTCTCCAAAAAACCACCATCAATCGTCGACTCAACCCAGAAATTTAATCCAGATATCGAGGAAACTGGAGATGATTCCGTGCTAGTGTTAGCAATGGATAATCTGGCTTTATTAAAAACAACAGTGCCAACAGTAACACCAGCGATCAATATTCCAACAATCAAAAGAACAAAAGAAATCTCTAAAAGAGAAAATGCCTTTGGTTTTAAATCAATTTTTACTTTTCGTTTTACCTTCAAAAAATAACTATACATCATTTATATTATAAAGTTAGAAAGTAATCCAAAAATATTGTTCTGAAGAATTATAATTCAAGTTAATACCTAACAATTACAACTCCAGAACCGCCAGCATAACCAGCGCTGGTTTGAGTTAAAGCACCTCCACCACCTCCTCCTTTGCCGTTAGTTCCTGGTGAGCCAGCATCGCCTCCTCCACCATTTCCACCAGTTCCAGTTGGAGCTGTTGCACCACAACCATAGCAATAAGAAGAACCACCACCTCCGCCATAATAAGTACTAGTTCCTGTAATACTGTTTTGTATACCAATACCGCCATTTCCACCATAACCAAAACTACCATTGGCTCCGACAGCTCCAGCTCCACCACCGCCACCACCACCATAGCGACTAGTAGTGCTGTTATTGCCACCAGCATTACCTTGACCAGCAGTTCCTGCTCCTCCATAACGTTGGTTCTGTGTAATACCAGCACCACCACCAGATCCGCCA
Source organism: uncultured Rhizobium sp. (assembly GCA_964580715.1). Lineage (GTDB taxonomy): Bacteria > Pseudomonadota > Alphaproteobacteria > Rickettsiales > UBA1997 > UBA2645. The sequence continues at coordinate 22,396 of CAZOKU010000006.1, forward strand.
CTTCTTCCATCAGAGTCTCTTCCACCTCCTCCACCGCCACCTATAGCAGTTATGCTTCCAAATACAGAATTCGATCCGTTAACGCCAGCACCAGCAGTCAAGTTAGCTGATGGCCCCCCAGCTCCTCCAGCACCAACTGAAACAGTAATCGTGGTATTAGCTGAAACTGAATAACTAGAATTATACACCACACCTCCAGCACCACCTCCAGCACCACCAGAAACATTCCAACCACCACTTCCGCCGCCACCACCAGCAACAACCAACACCGCTGCAGTTTTTGTTACTGGACAATTCAAAGTGCCATTACCTGTAAAAATGTGGATTGTTGAACCAGGAACTGACGAAGTGTCAGTTGTCACCGTTCCAGTTGCAGTACATCTCTGAGCACATGGCGACGGAACACTAAGTGTTCCATTGTTACAACTATAACTTATAGTTGATCCATCATAACCAGCAGCATCACAAACAGCCGTTCCACTTGCGCCATGAGCAACAGTACCCGTAGCAGCGGTTGTTCCTGTTATCGTTGTACTGCTGCAATTAGCGTAAGAAACCACACAACTTCCAGAGCTCAGTGTATATCCAGACGCACAAGCGCAAGTTGATGTCGGCGTAAACACTCCGTCAACACAAGTATAACTCATTGTTCCAGCAAAATTAGACTGATTACAAGAAGTTGAACCAGGACTCGCAGAAGCCAAAACCGTAGTGTCATTTACACCAACAACTCCAGTAACAGAACAATTAGACTGACAAGCACCAGAAACCAAAGTATAGCCAGAAGCACATGAACATGAACCTGAAGTCAAAACACCAGAAGCATCACAAGTAAAAGTAACAGCTCCACTATAGCCAGTAGCACAATCTATAGTAGTAGTCCCAAGATCAACACTAGTCGCAGAAATACCAACAACAGAAACACCACAAGTCGAACAACCCTGAGAAGAAACCACACCACTACAACTAGTATTCTGATAAATCTTAACACCCCACTTCTTCGACAAATAAGACTCAACCGATTGACGTTCCTCCTTCTTCAAAGCACGAGCAAAAATTATCACCTCGCCCAAATTACCTTGATATCCATTACCCACCTTCAACGTAGAAATATTAGACAAATTATTCGTATTACTAGAACTTCCAGCCAAAACCCCATTCACATAAATCTTCTTGCCCACCGTAGAATCATGAGTAAATGAAAATATCCTCGACTCACTCTTATCACCAACATATCCAGAAACAGAAGCAGTATAAGAATTTAACCCACTCTGAGAATGAACCACCGTGCCATTATCACTATAACCCAAAATCAACTGCTGATTCGAAGTAGTAACCGAAGAATCACCAATAAAATAATTATCCGACTTACCACTTCCCCTCTTATCAACCACAAAAACCGTATAATTACTTCCATTCAAAAATGATCCATCAACATTCAAATAAGAATTAGTACCATCAAAAGACAAAGCAGGCAAACTATTTATACCACCAAATGAACCAGTATAACTCGGCTGATTCAAAAACGTCCCCTGAACAGCATCATTCTTAACCGACTTACCACCACCCCTATCATACCAAACCTGAACCCTATCATCCTTCTCCAAAAAACCACCATCAATCGTCGACTCAACCCAGAAATTTAATCCAGATATCGAGGAAACTGGAGATGACAATGTGGCGCTACTGGCAGTCGATATCCTAGCTTTAGTAACAAAAATGTTACCAGCTACAATACCAGATATCAGAATACCTATAATCAAAAAGACTGTAGCAATTTCTATAAGAGAAAATGCCTTTGGTTTTAATTTCTTTCTAAATTTTAACATTGATCAAAATAATTTTTTATTTCCAAAACTATTAGACTCATTTCTTTGATCAATTTTTTAACTTCATTTCAATAATTAAATTATTTATTCGCTTCAATTTTGAACAGTTTATCTCTTCTGCAAATTCTGATAAACCTCTAAAAGATGCGTCTTGTTAATTTTAGTATATCTTTCAACCGTTGAAAGACTAGCATGGCCAAGCAGTTCCTGAATCGATCTTAAATCTCCACCATTTTCCAATAAATGTGTTGCAAAAGAATGGCGAAAAGCATGTGGGGTGATGGTTTCAGATAAATTTAATCTTCGGCGCAGTTTCATAATCAAGCCGCTAAACTCTCTTCGGCTTTCATTTTTGCCGTTTTTTGCAACAAAAACTAAATCATCATTTTTTATTTCAAACGGACAAATATTTAAATATTCCGTAATTTTTTGCTCTATAATCGGCAAAATCGGAACTAAACGTTCTTTATTGCCCTTGCCTTTCACAATCAAGCTAGAAGAGCTTTTAAAAGAGCTTTTCTTGAGTGCTAAAGCTTCAGAAATTCTTAATCCACAACCATAAATTAAAATCAACAAAGCCTCGTCCCGCTTTACCAGCCACTCTTCCTTATGAACTAAAGAAATTTCATCAAGAAGCTTTTTAATATCAAAAAATTCTACTGCTTTTGGAATTGGTTTAGCAATTTTAGGATTTTTTATTCTTAAAATTTCTTGATTTTGAAATAAATTGTTATTTTTACAAAAAGCAAAAAATGATCGCAAAGCCGCGATAGATCTGGCGTTAGAAGTGTTTTTGTGATCCAACATTCTTTCGCTTAAATATTTTCGAAAATCATAAACCGTCAGGTTTTCTAAATCACCAACCTCAATCTTTTTAGCTTTATCTTTACTGCAAAAATTAAAGAAATATAAAAGATCTCGCAAATAAGATTCAGAAGTGTTTATAGAATATTTTTTTTCACTTGTTAAAAAACATAAAAATTTGTTAACTAGTTCTGCAACTTTTGGATCAATATTTTCTAAATCTATTTTTTTTATCATGATTAAAAAATTCACTTTTTTTCTGCTATTTTTTCTAATTTCAAACCACAGTTTTGCAAAAGAAAATAGCGAAGAAATTTTCAACAAAATATCAAAAAGTCATTATAAAAATGATTTTTATCAATTGATAAATTTCTATCAAGCACAAATCAACCCTGTTTATTGTTCTGCTGCAAGCGCTGTGATAATTTTAAACGCCATTAATTATGGCGAAATTCCAAATCAAGAAGCAAATTCAATCATCAAACCAGATGGAGAAATTGCCGAATATCACCTGTTTTCACAAAATGATTTTTTCAACGATCAAACTGATAAAATTAAAAAACGCGAAATAATTCTTTATCAAGAAAGCAATCCTCAAACCAACAGCTATGATCCGGGCCTTAATTTATCTGATCTAAATAAAATTTTAAAAAAAGTTTATCATCTAAACAGCAAAATTTTTTACGTTAAAAATTCTGAAGAAAAAGAAATTGCTGATTTTCGTAAAAAATTAAAAAAAATCTTAGCTGATGACGATAATTTTATTTTAGCAAATTTTGATGGCAAAGCCCTTGAAAAAACCTCTTCTGGCCACATTTCCCCTGTGGTTGCTTATGATGAAGAAGATGATTCTGTGTTAATCATGGATGTGGCACTTCACAAAAACCTGTGGTTTTTTGTTTCCCTTTCCAAGCTTTACAAAGCCATGAATACTATGGATGGAAGTAATCATCGCGGTTATTTAATTATTTCAAAATAATGGATATCAACAGCCCTGAATTTCAAGCAATCAAAAAGCGCATCATGTTTAAAGCAACAATATTTGCTTTAATAATCGTTTCCGCTACAATTATCATCGCTTTTTTGATAATGGCACTGTCGCAAATCAAAATTTTCTAAGAAATTTTTGTGATTATATTTTTTTTGAAAGGTAAGCGTACTAGACGTACGTGCGTTTCAAAAAAAATATAATTGCGAAAAGTTCGACGAAAAGTTTGATTTGCGACAGTGCCATAATAAAACTTATAAATTAATGACTGAAACGAAACTCGCACAATATGCTGTAAATGAAGACAAGTCGCGTGGGCGGCTTTACCACGAAAAATATGACGATTCTAAATATCGCTCAGTTTTCGGACGTGATCGCGACCGCATCATCAATTCTTCGGCTTTTCGTCGCTTGCAATATAAAACGCAAGTTTTCGTCAACCATCAAGGCGACCATTATCGCACCAGGCTCACCCACTCTCTTGAAGTGGCACAAATTGCACGCTGGATTGCTGGCGCTTTAAAAGTTGATAAAAATCTTGCTGAAATCACCTCGCTTGCTCACGACCTTGGCCACACTCCATTTGGACATGCAGGAGAAGATATTTTAAACGAAAAAATGCAAAATTTTGGTGGCTTTTCTCACAATGCTCACACACTTAAAATTCTCACAAAAATTGAAACTCGCTTCATTGAATTTGAAGGATTAAATCTTTCTTGGGAAACTTTAGAAGGAATTGTCAAACATAATGGCCCACTGAAAAACTCAGATAAAATTCCAACTTACATTAAAGAATATAACCAAAAACATGATCTTGATTTAGAAAATTTTTCTTCAATTGAAGCACAAATTGCCGCAATTGCTGACGACATTGCCTATAATAATCACGATTTAGAAGATGGCTTGCGCGCTGGTCTGTTCAGCGTCGAAGACATTATCAACCTTCCTGTGGTTGGAAAAATTTACAGTGACATTTTAACAAATTATCCCAAAATTAAACGCGAACAATTAACTGGAGAAGCAAAGAAAATGCTTACTCTTGCAATGGTTCTTGACGTTATTTCTAATAGTCAAAAAAATATTGCTGACAATAAAATTGAAAGTGAAAATGATGTTAGAACAGCAGGAAAATCTTTAGTTAATTTTTCTGCAGAATTTGAAATTGCCCATCAAGCTTTAAAAAAATTTTTGATGGAAAACATGTATCGCCATTATTCCGTAAACCGTATGACTGCAAACGCTAGAAAAGTTATCAACGGTCTTTTTGATTTTTACATAGAAAATCCTGGATGTTTGCCAGAAGAGCGCGGCGTTATTGGTGAGAAAATTTCTGGCAAAATCGAACTTGCCACTTTAATTTCCGACTATATTGCAGGCATGACTGATCGTTATGCCATTAAAGAATATGAAAAACTTTTATGAAAAACATTTTACCTTATAAAAACATTCTACCAAAAATTGATTCTTCAGCTTTCATCGCCCACAGCGCCATAATTTCTGGCGACACTTCAATTGGCAAAAATTCTGGCATTTGGTATGGCTGTGTTTTGCGCGGCGACGTTACAAAAATCATCGTTGGCGACAACACCAACATTCAAGACAACTGCATTTTACACGGCACTCGCCCCAATCACGCACAAAACAAAACTGGCGCAGAAGGTGCTCCTGTTATCATTGGAAATGGTGTCACCATCGGACATGGCGCAATAATTCACGCCTGCATTATTGAAGATAATTCTTTCATCGGAATGGGCTCAATAATCATGGATTTGGCAAAAGTTGAGCAATATGGAATGCTTGCCGCTGGTGCAGTTTTAACTCCGAAAAAAGTGGTTAAAAGCGGACAAATTTGGGCAGGAAACCCCGCAAAATATTTCCGCGACATGACTGATGAAGAAAAAAACTACATCAAAATTTCCGCTGATAATTATGCGGAATTAGCGAGGGAATATAAGGGAATTAACCTAAAATAAACAGATTTTGCGTCTGATGCTGGGCAGAGTTTGCAACTCCGCCCTCACCGTTCATACTAGCTTAAAAACATGTTTATAAATTCAATTAGCGTAATGAACCTATGGGCGTAAATTACAAATTCCGCCCAGCATCAAGGCTCTTACTTATTAATTGAGACATTGCAAAACATAGAACAAACAACCTCTAACACAATTTCATGCACATCCTTTCAAAAGAACAAATCGACTATATTAAATCAAGCGCCCTAGAAGCTGGTGAAATCGCAAAAGATTTTTTTAACTCAAAAAATTTTTCCGTAAAAACCAAACTCGACAACACAAAGGTCACCGATGCTGATTTTGCCGTTAGCAAATTTCTCGGCGAAAGATTATCCAAAAATTTTCCACAAATTCCAATCACCTGCGAAGAAAATCAAATCCGCAATTTTTCTGAAAAAACCTTCTGGCTTATCGACCCAATTGATGGCACTTCCAGCTTCATAAATCACAATAATGAATTCAGCATCAACATTGCTTTAATCCAGCAAAACAAAGCTGTTTTTGGCTTAATTTATTCACCACTTTTTGAAAATGGCAAAATGGCTTATTCTAACCATCAAAATCAAGTTATAATTAGTGATGACTCTAAAAAAGAAAAAATTTTAACCGCCATAAAACCAGATGAATCAAGGCTAAACATTATCACCAGCATCAGAACAAAACCCGAAGCAATCGAACTTTTTATCGCCCAATTTTATCCAGAATTTCTAGAAAACTATACCATAGAAAAACTTTCTTCATCAATAAAATTTTTTCGTTTACTTGAAAACAAAGCCAATCTTTACCTACACACCAGGCCTTCAATGGAATGGGACACAGCAGCCGGGCAAGCATTAATCGAAATTATGAATGGAAAAGTAAAAAATTTACTTTTTAATGGCGGTCAGTTTACCATAGAAAGTGAACTTACTTACAAAAAACCTGATTTTCTTAACAATTCATTCATTGCAAAATTTTGATATGGTTAAAAAATTTACTGCAAATTGTGATTTTGGCGGCACTAAATCCCCTGTCACTCTTTACGTTGGCGACCCTGCAATTGGCTCACATCCGCTAGAGTTTCAAAACAGATGGTTATCCAAAGATCGTGGAGGAATAATTCCACCAGAAATCATGAGTTCTTTTGAAAAATTAAGAAAAATTTCTGAAGAATATCGCACACCTTTTGAAGATCTCTGCGCCTATGTAATCGAAGAATTAAAAAACCAAAATCATCTCGCAGAAGACGCTGAAAGCGGCAGCGAATTAACCGAAAAAAAAGATAAAAAATAAATCATGAAAAACAAACATATCGCTGTGCTCATGGGCAGCTGGAATTCCGAAAGAGAAGTTTCCTTAAGATCTGGGGAAGCTGTATTTACAGCTTTAAAAAATCTTGGTTATAATAATGTCAGCAAAATCGATTTCTCACGCAACATTTTCGAGCAATTAAACGAAACCAAACCAGACCTTGTCTTCAACGCCCTGCACGGCCAATTTGGTGAAGATGGCAGAATTCAATCAGTGTTAGACATTTTACAAATTCCCTATACTCACTCTGGCGTCACAACTTCAGCGCTTTGCATGGATAAAGTTTTGACTAGAAAAGTTTGCGCAACTGTAGGAATTAAATCTCCACATTATGAAATTTTAAAAAAAGGCGAAGACCAAAAAAATAAAGAAAAAATCTCTGCCGTCGGCAAACCTTTCGTGATCAAGCCAATCAATGAAGGATCAAGCGTTGGTGTGGAAGTTATTTTAGAAAACACTGAATTTGATTTAGCAAAATATCCTTGGCAACACGGCGACGAAATCATCATAGAACACTATCTCGCTGGCCAAGAAATTCAAGTTGCAGTCATGGACAATAAAGCCCTTGGTGCAATTGAAATCAGACCTCATGGTTTATTTTATGATTACAAATGCAAATATACTGCAGGAATGACTGATTACATCATGCCCGCAGAAATTTCTAAAGAAAAATATGCCGAAATTCTAGATTTAGCAGAAAAATGTCACAAAGTTGTTGGATGCAGGGGCATCAGCCGCATTGACTTTATCTTAAACAATAAAAATGGCGGCGACAATAATTTTTATTTATTAGAAGTGAACACTCATCCGGGTTTTACCGCAACTTCTCTAGTGCCAAAAATCGCTAAATATGTCGGAATTTCTTTTGAAGAAATTGTCGAATATTTATTAAAAACCGCACGCCATGACTAACGTCATTCGTAAAAAAATCTCTGATTTTTTTCTGCAAAACAAGTTTCTGCGCCGTCTTAGAAGCTTTTTTTACCAAAAGTTTTTCCCTGCTTTAATAAAAACTATTCTAATCATCATCACCTCTATCTGCCTGATTTTAGGCGGATTAAAAATGTTTAAACCAATTTATTTAGAAAAAATTTCTCACCAATTTCGTTTATATTTTTTTCATTCACTAAAGCTTGATAATCAAGAGTTTGACCGCATAAACATCAACGGCAACAACCGAGTTTCTCGCGAAGAAATTATCGAAACCTTAAAAAATATTCAAAAAAACTCATCTACAAAAACTACAAATCAAGACGAACAAATTTTGCTGCAAAAATTAATTATCGAAATCAAAAAACTGCCTTGGGTGCACCATGCTCTAATAACTCGCACCATGCCAAACACCCTTAACATCACCATCACCGAATATGAACCATTTGCCACTTGGCAATATGCTGGCAAAAAATTTGTGATCGACAAAGACGGCAATAAAATCACTGTAAACAATATCGAAGAATTTTCTAACCTCGTTACACTTTCTGGCGATGAAGCAAACATCAACGTTAAATCTTTATTCAACTTATTTACACTTGATTCCGAGCTCAGCAAAAATGTTTATTCTGCAACTTGGATTGGCAAACGCAGATGGGATGTTCGCTTTGAAAATGGCACATTAATCAAACTTCCAGAGGCAAATCTAGGCGAAGCTTGGCAGCGATTAATCAAACTATACAAAACCCCAGGCATCACCACAGGCCTTAAAACCATTGACCTTCGCATTAATAACAACGTTTATCTTGAATATAATGACTCAATGATAAAAGAATTAAAAAATATATAAAACTCTTGATAAATTTTATTTAAAGAAAAAACTTAAAAGACAAAAATTCAACCATTCTTAATGGCAAAAAATAATTTAAGAAACACAAAAATAGTCGCCTGTCTTGACATGGGCTCATCAAAACTGGTTTGTATCATCGCCGCAATTGACAGCGAAGAAATCAGAATTCTTGGCTATGGACATAAAGAATCTAAAGGCATCACCTCAAGCGCAATTTCTGACATGCGCTTAGCACAAAAATCAATCACCAACGTGGTTGCCGAAGCAGAAAGAATGGCTGGTTTAAACATCGATCGTTTGCTGGTTGGAATCTCTGGCAGTCAAGTTACATCAAGCCGCAAAGAGGTCAGCATAAAAATTGCTTCTGACATTGTTAAAAATTCTGACATTTTAAGCCTTGCAAACAAAGTTCGCGATGAATTTGCTAGAAAAAATCGTGAAATAATTCATTTAGTTCCCCTGCAATATCGTATTGACGATTCCGCACCAGTTGTGAACCCGCGCTATATGTCTGGTGAAAAACTTTATGCTAAATTTAACGTTATTTCCACTTCACAAACTACAATAAAAAACATCGAAAACTGTCTTGAAAGCTGTCATTTATCAGTCAACAACTACATCGTAGAGCCACAAGCATCAGCGCTTTCCTGCCTTTCCGACAATGAAATGAATTTAGGCGCCCTGCTCATCGACATTGGCAGCAACTCAACTTCATTTTGCATTATTCTCGAAGGAAAATTAGTTCACGTCGGCAACATTCCAATCGGCGGAATTCATGTCACCAAAGACATCGCAACCATTTTAAACATCAATTTTGATGTCGCAGAAAAAATAAAAAACCTCAACAGTTCACTTTTAATCAGCCCAATTGAAGAACGCGAATTAATCAAAGTTAGACTTGATCAAAATGACGGAAATGACATGATCCGAGTCACGCGCCAAGATTTACGAAACATGATCACGCCACGGTTAGAAGAAATTTTCGAATCAGTAAAAGCAACTTTAGAAAAATCCAACATTCCTTTTTATTTACTAAGCAACATTGTCATCACTGGCGGCGTTTCTTCAATCATCGGCATCGACAAACTTGCCTCTGAAATTTTCAAAAAAAACGTCCACATCGGATACCCCAACCGCTTTCCAATCGCAATTCATTCTGAAATCCTCAACCCCGCACATTCCTGCTCGCTTGGCATGTTGATTTTCCTACGCAATCTCTATTTAAAAGAAAAAATCAAAAACGGCTTCGAAACCAAAAAAAGCTTCCTACAACGCCTAATCGAAAAACTCGCCGCTATATAGGTAAATGGACCACAGCAAAGGGGCCAGGCTACTTTTTAAAAAAAGTAGCCTGGCCCCTTTATATATCTTTGCTCAAAAACCTTATATAACCCACAAGCCCTTGCGGGACGGAGTCTCTGACTCCGTCCCCACGTTCATGCAAACCTAATCTATATCACCCCAAGTTTCTTCCCAACCCTCACAAAAGCAGCAATCGCCGCATCCAAATGCTGCTTCTCATGCGCCGCTGAAATCTGCACCCGAATTCGCGCTTCATTTTTAGGAACCACCGGAAA
>CAZOKU010000006.1:32685-41940 GCA_964580715.1 uncultured Rhizobium sp.
TGAATCGATTGAGGCTATTGAATTAATTCGTCAAAAAAGCCACCACATAAATTCCCTCTTCTTCAATCATCATTTTAGCAAATTTACTTGCCAAAACCGCATCATAAAGCATCACCGGCACAACTGGATGAATCGCATTTTTATCCCGCAAATCAAAACCCGCCTCCAACATTTTTTTACGAAAATAAGCAGTGTTATCGCTCAGTTTTTTAATCAAATCTTTCGAAGAAGAAATCATCTTCAAAATTTCAATTCCAACTGCAGCAGTCATCGGCAAAATATTATTAGAAAAAAGATAAGGACGCGCTTTATTACGTAATTTATCAATAACAACTTTTTTCGAAGCAATAAACCCGCCACCCGAGCCACCCAAAGCCTTTCCTAAAGTTGAAGTTAAAATGTCAATTCTTCCTTCAACTTCACACAATTCAAGAGTTCCGCGACCATTTTCTCCAATAAATCCTGTCGCGTGAGAATCATCAAGCAAAACCATCGCATCATATTTTTCTGCCAAATCACAAATCTCTTTTAATTTCGCAATATCACCATCCATTGAAAACACACCATCCGTCACCACTAATTTATTTTTATGATTTTTAGCTTCTTGCAATTTTTCTTCCAACTGCTTCATGTCATCAAATTTATAAAAATAACGATGCGCCTTACACAGCCTGATTCCATCAATCAAACTCGCATGATTTAAATCCGCCGAAATAATTGCATCATTTTCATCCAAAAGTGCTGCAAAAACTCCACCATTAGCGGCAAAGCATGAAGAAAAAGTTATTACATCTTCAAATTTTAAAAATTCTGCCAAAGATTTTTCAAATTTTTTATGCAAATCAAATGTACCGCAAATAAAGCGAACTGAAGCTGTTCCAAGGCCATAATCATCCAAAGATTTTTTTGCCACCTCAATTAAATTTTTATTATTCGCCAAACCCAAATAATTGTTCGCACAAAAATTCAACACTTCACGCTTTGCATCTCCATGCAAAATTTTTATTTCCGAAAATTGCGGCGTAACAATTTCATATTCGCTTTTATAAAGCCCGTTAATCTTTAATTCTTCCAACTCAGATTTAATTGCCGTTAAAAATTGTTCTTTGATCATGTTCCTAAAATTTAATTAAAAAAAATATGATATTTTTCTTTATAAGCATTTGACAAGAGATTTTTTTTAAATAACTTTCAGCAACCTTTTTTTAAAGCCCAATTTTTTAAAAAATTTCTAACTTATTTATCTAGATAAAATATGAATACTAAATTCTTAAAATCTGTTGCTGCAGGTGTTTTTGGCCTTAGCCTTATCGCCTCTTGTCATCATATGAAAAAACATGATGAAAAATGTTCTGGCAATTGCCATGAAAAGAAAAAAGAAGAATCTCACAGCAAAGATTCTCACAATTGCGCTTCTAAAGGTGCAAAAGCTAACAAAGAAGTAAAAGGCAACAATGCATCTAAAGAAGTTAAAACCAACGGTGCAGCTAATACTACAAAATCTAAAAAGTAAAATTTGTTAGACTTTAAAACCCCGCTATGCTTCAATTTAAGCTAGCGGGGTTTTTATTATGGCACTGTTGCAAATCAAAAATTTCTTAGAAAATTTTGATTTGCGACAGTATTACTAACAAATAGTTTAATCAAACCAATGCAAGAATTTTCAATCATTGAAAATTTTTTTAAACCACTAACAAACAACCAAGAAGCCGCACGCGGCTTGATTGATGATGCTGCAAAATTTTCTTTAGAACCAAATCAAGAACTTATCATCAGCAAAGATTTATTCACAGAAGACGTCCATTTTTTAGCATCAGACTCCCCTTTTAAAATCGCTTCAAAACTACTACGCACCAACCTTTCAGACCTTGCAGCATCTGGCGCAACACCGCTTTACTATATGCTCGGTTTTAGCAAAAATTCAAAACTCGACCAAAATTTCTATCAAGAATTTGCCCGCGGACTAAAATCAGTACAAGACGAATTCGACATCTCGCTAATTGGCGGCGACACTATCTCTTCAAAAACCTTAACCTTTTCAATCACAATTTTTGGCACTGTAAAAAAAGGTGAAATTTTATCTCGTACAGCAGCACAAAACAACGACTTAATCTTTGTTTCTGGTTTTATTGGCGATGCCTTTCTCGGCCTAAAACTTGAAAACCAAACATCAGAATATTTTTCTAACCAACTATTTTTTCCACAACCAAGAATATCTCTCGGACAAGCTTTACTAAGCGAAAAACTCTCCAAATGCGCAATCGACATTTCCGACGGCTTATTAGCAGATTTAAAACATCTTTGCCAAGCTTCACACCTTGAAGCCAACATAAATCTCGAACAAATTCCAATTTCTGCTTCTGCAAAAAAAATTCTTGCAGAAAATAAAAATTTTACGATTCTTGATTTAATCAGCGGTGGCGATGATTACGAATTAATTTTTTCCGCACCAAAAGAAAAACAAGATAAAATTTTTGCACTAGCAAAAAAATTAAACCTAAATATCACCCGCATTGGATCTTTTAAAAAACCAGATTCAGAAAATTACGAAGTTAATCTTTTCGACCAACATAATCAAAAAATAACAATCAAAAAATTCGGATATGAACATTGATTCTCTAAGCAAAGAAAATAAAAACAAACTTTTAGCTAAACCAATACGCCGCACAATTGCTGGAACCATTGACGCCATCATCGTTTTACTCATCAGAATCATCACCATGCAACTTATCGGAGCCCTGTGGCTGAAGGCCCAACTAATCAAGTTTCAACAAGATTTTTACGCAAAATTCGGCACCATGGAAGCAAAAGCAACCCCTGAACATCTAGAATTCATCCGCAACCACCCTATAATTCAATATTCATTCATCACCTTTTTAATCGTTTTTGCTGTTGGCGCCGCCTATCACATCTATCTAAATTCTTCCGCTTGGAGCGCTACACTGGGCAAGCGCCTGATGAAAATTATGATCATCAAAAAAGACAATCTGCCTCTAAGCCTTAAAACTGCTTTCGCACATTATTTTTTATCCATCGCCCCTTTTATTTTTATAACTTATATTTTAGTCACCAAAACAGCTTATAACGACCCTAACTTCCTAGCTACGATAACCTCGAACAACTTTAACATCTTCCTTGCCGCATTTTTTGGATTATGGATGCAAAGCAATTTATTTACCAAAAACAAAACCACCGCTTATGACCTGATTTGCAAAACCATATTAATCAACGGCCAAACCGCCGCAAAATTTCCTTGGACTAAGAACGTATAATTCCCCAAACTTGCATTTAGGAAATAATTGCAATTTTTGCTCAACAATTTAGAATGTTTGACAGTTTTAAATATATTTTGATCAATGCTAAACATTTCACAAAAAACAATTAACAGCAAAGTTAGCTGCAACGGAATCGGCATCCACAGCGGCCTTCCCTCTTCAATCTCTTTAATTCCTGCTCCTCATGACACTGGAATCGTTTTTAAAAGAACTGACGTTGAAGAATCAAAAAGCTTGGTTAAAGCTAATTACAAAAACGTTGTTGAAACCAATCTTGGCACCACAATTGCTAATGAATTTGGCACCAAAGTTTTAACCGTAGAACACTTAATGGCCGCAATCTGGGGCTGCAAAATTGACAATCTCATCATCGAAATCAACGGACCAGAAATTCCTATAATGGATGGCAGCTCTGAACCCTTTGTTTTCTTAATTGAATGCGCTGGCGTAAACATTCAAGAACAAAAAAGACAGATGATTGAAATCATTTCACCTTTCAGAGTTGAAGATGGCGATAAATTCATCGAACTCACTCCAGCGCAAGATTTCTCTCTTGATTTAAACATTGATTTTGGCCACCCCAAAATCGGCCAACAAAAATTCCATTATAACTCAATACACACCTCTTTCAAAAACGACATCGCAAGAGCCAGAACCTTCGGCTTTAAACACGAAATTGAACATTTGCGCAAAATGGGCCTTGCTAAAGGCGGGTCTCTTGATAACGCAATTTTAGTTGATGAAAACGGAGTCGTAAATCAAGAAGGTTTACGCTATCCAGACGAGTTCGTGCGCCATAAAGTGCTTGATTTTGTAGGCGACATCTATCTTGCAGGCTTCTTCATCATCGGCCATTTCAACGGCCACAAAACTGGCCACAGCATCAACAACAAAATGCTACGCCAACTTTTTGAAAATAAGTCAGTGTGGAAGATGGTTTAAGCACCATTCAAAAGATTATTAACCTTTTCAAAGCGCGATCTCTAACTCTGCAGAACTTAGCAGGACGCGTTCCATAGGTTTGCGGGACGGGTTCTCTAAGTTTGCGGAACGGGGTTCTCTAAGTTTGCGGGATGGGGTCTCTGACCCCGTCCCTACGTTCATATCCCAATCATCCAAACAAAACATATCAAAATATTGCTAACTAACATGATTTCTTACTGACGCACATAATTATCCTCCACAACGCCATACTGGCTTTCATTTAATAAACAATCACTTTGCAAATGATCTGGCGCCATTCCTTCAATTTTAAGCGAACGCCCGTCAAGCAGCTTGATCACTGTATAATTACCTGTAATATTGTTCTTTTTTTTCTCCAAACTATATTTTTCAATTGCAATTCTAACATCACTAACCCGAGCAAATTTAATTAAAATTCGATCTCCATTGCTGCAAACAATTTCCGTATTTACCTTAACTTTTAACGGCGGCCTTTTTACTTTCAAGGTGCAAGAAACCAAACCCAAAGTAAGAAAGAACACTATTACTAAATTTTTATTGCGCTTTAACTTGTCCAACATTGCTAAAAATATCTTTAAATATTCCTGTTTTCTTTTCCTCAATTTTAGTGTAATGAGGCGAAAAACCTAAATTTTTGTTATCATCACTCAAATCAAGCCTGGTAATGCTTTTAACCGTGTGATCTCTGTCAAAATTAACCATCATAATATTGCGCGCCACAACATTTGGCCGAAAAAACAAAGTATGTTCCACATCTTCAGCGTAATAAATCCAATGTTCATCATTATCAAAATCTGAAATCAAAGTCGGCGACCCCATCGCCCTTAAAAGCAGCTCTTTACTGGTTATTCCCTCTTGAATCAACTCGTGATCCGAAGATTCAAACATATAACCGCGCTTCTCAATCCTTGAGCATGAGGTTATGACAATTAATAATATTAAAAATAAAAATCTCATATATTTTTAAAAAAGATGCCGTCCTTAAAAAAGTCTATCATCAAAAAGTTCGTCATCCTTAAGCCAAAGGCTCGAGGATCTCTTTATGTTTGAGCTAAAACTCTAGAGATCCTCGAGCCTTCGGCTCAAGGATGACGAGTCTTATAATAAAAGATACGATAATAGAAGACAATTAAAACAAATTTACATTGATTTTATTTTAATCTTAACTTATTTTTGAATCAAATCCTTATTTTGTTAGGCCTTGCAAATGTTATTATAACCTTTATCTTGCTTGGTCTGTTTACAATTATTTTAAGTTTATATTAATTTCCGGAGGCATAAATGGCAGTTCCTAAGAAGAAAAAATCAAGTTCTAGAAGCGGCATGAGAAGAGGAAGCAACGGCTCATTTGACGCCGATTTTCCTAACGTAATCACCGACAAAACCACTGGTGAGTTCAAACTTCCACATCACATTTCAGTTGATGGATATTACAACGGCAAAAAAGTTGTTGCCGATAAAAAACAAAAATCTTCCCCTCAAGAAGAATAATTAGCTAAAAGTGATAAAAAAACTCACAATAGCACTAGACTGCATGGGGGGCGACAGAGCCCCTCAGATCGTGATTGAAGGCGCAGATATCATAGCGTCTTCAAATTACAATGTCAGCTTCTTGCTTTTTGGCAATTCAAAAAAAATTGAACCAATTCTTCAAAATTGTCGCAGTTTAAAATCATGCGCTACCATAATTCACACTGAAGAATTCATTTCATCCGACGAAAAACCTTCTGTTGCCCTACGCAAAGGCACAAAATCAAGCATGCGACTGGCAATTGATGCGGTTAAAGAAGGCAAAGCTGATGTCGCGGTTTCCGCTGGAAACACTGGAGCCTTGATGGCAATGGCAAAAATTGTTTTACGCCCTCTTCCTTCAATAGACCGTCCTGCTATCGTTACTTCCATTCCCAACCAAAAGAAAAAAGGCACAGTTTTCCTTGATATGGGCGCTAACATTCAATGTGGCGCTGATGTTTTATTTCAATTTGCCATAATGGGTCATGCTTTTGCTCGTGCTGCATTGAAAATTGAATATCCTACAATTGGCATTCTTAACGTCGGATCTGAAGATTTAAAAGGTCATGAAGAATTGCAAAATGTCGCAAACATGCTAAAAGAAAGCGAGCTTAAAAAATATTTTCATGGCTATGTTGAAGGAAACGACATCACCAAAGGAACCGTCGATGTGGTGGTAACTGACGGATTTTCTGGAAACATCGCTCTTAAAGCTATCGAAGGAACAGTTAAACTGGTTTCTGGAATTGTAAAAGAAGGCTTCACCAGCTCAATCTGGTCAAAACTTGGTTATCTTTTAGCAAGCAACTCAATAACTAAAGCCACTCAAAGCATGGATCCGCGCTTACATAACGGCGCAATGCTAGTCGGGCTAAATGGCGTAGTGGTTAAAAGCCATGGCAGCACTGACCGCGTTGGCTTTGCTAATGCAATCAAAGTGGCCATTTCATTAGTTGAAAATCGCATTAATGAAAGAATCACTCACGAATTAAAAGCCTTTAAAGCTAATACAGCACAAGCTTCCAATGCACCAACAGCTTCCGACATAAACACGGATGGAGAAAAATAATGATTAACAGCAAAATAATCTCTATTGGCTCTTACTTGCCAGAAAAATTTCTGACCAACCTCGATCTTGAAAAAATGGTTGATACCACTGATGAATGGATCATAGAACGCACCGGAATAAAAAAACGACATATCGCTGCAGAAAATGAATTAACCTCTGATTTGGCTTATAAAGCCGCTTTAAAAGCTGTTGAAAGTTCTAACATCAAACCAGAAGAAATTGAAATGATTGTGCTTGCCACCACAACGCCAGACCTCACTTTTCCCGCCACAGCAACCACAGTTCAAGCTAAATTAAATGCCAAAAAAGCTTTCGCTTTTGACATTCAAGCAGTTTGCTCTGGCTTTGTTTATGCTTTAAACATCGCTGATAATTTCATCAAATCTGGCCAAGTAAAAAACGCTTTGGTAATTGGTGCTGACGCTTTATCTCGCATTGTCGACTGGAAAGATCGCAACACCTGCATTCTCTTTGGTGACGGCGCTGGAGCGGTTTTAATTCAAGCAACTCATGATGGAAAAAGCGGAATTCTTGCTTCCAATCTTCATTCAGATGGCTCTTTAAACAACTTGCTTAAAACCTCTGGCGGAACTTCACTAAACCAACAATCTGGCTTTATCAACATGGCAGGCAAAGAAGTTTTTAAACATGCCGTTGACAAAATGAGCAAATCCGTTCTTGCTGCTCTAAAACAAGCTGGATTAACTAGTAAAGACATTAATCTGCTGGTTCCTCATCAAGCCAATTTAAGAATTCTCAATGCTGTTGCAGAAAAACTTGAGCTTTCACAAGAACAAGTGGTTGTAACCGTCTTAGAGCACGCCAACACCTCTGCCGCATCAATCCCCCTCGCCCTTGATCACGCTTTTAAATCCAAAAGAATAAAAGACAACGACATCATAGTTTTAGAAGCACTCGGCGGCGGACTAACTTGGGGCTCGATCGTGCTAAAATGGTAGATAATTTTTTAACTTTTATTAGCCACAAATAATTTTAAATTATCGCTTAATTTTTTTCCCACAACCTCTGAAGAATAAACCTCCCACAGCTTCTTATAAGCATTTTCCGCCATTTTTTTAGCAAATTCATTGTCTTTAGCCATTTTCTCAATTGCATCAGCAAGCAGTGCTGGCATTGTTTTGGCATCATCTTTTGAAACTTTTAAACCGTTTAAATCATCATCAATAATTTCATCAGGGCCCCAAGTGTTACTGGTGATAATTGGCGTTGAATAAAGCATCGCTTCGAGCAAAACAATGCCAAATGTTTCAAACACTGAAGGCAAAACGAAAATGTCGATATCATCAAAAAATTTTCTTTTATCGTCAACCCAACCAATAATTTTAAATTGACTATTTAAGTTGAGCTGAGCCGCAAATTGTTTAAGACTTTCTTCTTGTTCACCTGCTCCACCAAGATAAAATTCCGTTTCAATTCCACGATCTCGCAAAATCGCCATTGCTGCTATTAATTTGTCAAAATATTTTTCTCCCGCAAATCTGCCCAAAGATCCCAATCTTAAAGGCTTGCGAAATGGCTTTTTTTGCAAAGGAATAAAATTTTCAGGAATTGTGATCATATTTTGCATAACCAAAGCAGTTTTTGGATCTTTTCCTGCACGAACCAACTCAGAGCTAAAAAATTTATTCACCGTTAAAACATAATCCGCTTTTAAAAACTTTTTTGGATTAATACCATGATCAATTGCAACAATTTTGCTTTTTGAAAAAGATAAAAACCTTGCCGCCCTTGCAAAAAACAACGCCCTTCCCGAGTGGCAAATCACTATGTTTGGCCTAAAAAACAAAAAAATTATAATCAAACGAACAATCGAAAAAAGATCACCTTTACCAAAAACTTTCATCTCCAACAATTTTCCACACCCAGCTTTTTGAAATTCTTCCTTATATTGCGACGCCGAAGTTGTGATCGACAAAACTTCCCAATTATTTTTGCTTAATTCTTTTGCATAATCAATAAAGCATCTTTCAACACCAAGAATCTTCTTGTTGCTAGAAAAAGCGCCGCTATTGAAAAGAATATTTATAACTTTCATTTAATTTGAATTTTCTTTACGCAATTTATCAATTTCATTTTTTGAAATTTCAAAACGCTTTAAGTCTTTTCCAGCAAGCCTCAAACCAGACGTAGCTTTAACCTTTGAAGGATTAATCGCAACACCACCTTTTATCACTTCAAAATGTAAGTGTGGACCAGTTGAACGCCCAGTTGAACCAACATAAGCCACCACATCACCTTGCTTAACTTTTGACCCAACATGCATTCTTTTCACAAATCGACTAGCATGCCCATAAGCCGTTGAATATTCCGAATTATGCTTGATCTGCACAAAATTTCCATAACCACCTTTAACTCCATAATAAGTTATAACCCCACTTCCAGCAGCAAAAATCGGAGTTCCAGAAGGTGCAGCAA
>CAZOKU010000007.1:0-33107 GCA_964580715.1 uncultured Rhizobium sp.
ATCATGGTTCCAACCTTCTAAAGCCTTTAAAACATTAAGCAAATCGAGTAATAAATTTTTCTTTTCCACAATTAATTTGAAAGCTTCATCACCAAAATCAGCGGAAAAATTATCGAAATAAACTTCTGCCGCGTCAGATAATTCTTGCAAAGTGTTGGGCTTTTCCCTTAGAAACTTCAGGGCTTGCGCAATTCTTTTTTGTTCTTCTTCTGTGATTGTTTTATTAAAAAAATCTTTTAATGAAATCAAAATTTCAGCATCAGATTTTGCTTTAAGATAATTTTTATTAATGTGATTTAACTTAGCAAAATCAAAGCGCGAAGGTGATTTTCCAACTTTATTAATTTCAAACCATTCAATTGCTTCCTTGTCAGAAATTATTTCGGCATCACCATGCGACCAGCCAAGACGAAGCAAATAATTGCGCATTGCTTCTGGAAGATAGCCCATGAGCGAATATTCAAAAACTGAAGTTGCACCATGACGCTTCGACATTTTTGCGCCATCAGGCCCGTGAATTAAAGGAATGTGAGCAAATTCTGGCACTTGCCAATTCATCGCCTGATAAATAATTTTTTGCCTAAAAGCATTGGTTAAATGATCATCACCGCGAATTACGTGAGTGATTCCCATGTCGTGATCATCAACCACAACCGCAAGCATATAAGTTGGAACGCCATCGCTTCTAAGCATCACCAAGTCATCTAACTCAGAATTTTTTACGCGAATTTCGCCCTGCACTAAATCTTTTATAACAGTTTCACCTTCAACAGGCGCTTTAATTCTGATCACTGGTTTAACTGTTGAAGATTGAGAATTAAATTTTTCGCGCCAAGGGCTTTTAAAGCGGAAAATTTCACCTTTTTTTTCTGCCGCTTCACGCATCGCTTCAAGCTCTTCTGCAGAAGTGTAGCATAAATAAGCCTGATTATTTTCTAATAATTTTTCGGCAATTTCTTTATGACGGGCAAAATTTCTTGATTGCAAAACAAAATCACCATCATGCTGCAAGCCAAGCCACTCAAGGCCTTTGATGATTGCATCAATTGCTTCAAAGGTGGATCTTTTTTCATCAGTGTCTTCAATTCGAAGTAAATATTTTCCGCCGTGATGTTTGGCAAATAGATAGTTAAACAGGGCCGTGCGAGCACCACCAATGTGTAAATAGCCAGTTGGAGAAGGAGCGAAGCGAGTTACGACGGTCATTTCTGTTGTTCTTTTTTAATTTCTTTAATCATGTAAGGAACTTGCGAGATTGTAAAAATCATCGAAATCGTAATAATGCCAAAAACTTTAAACTGCACCCAACAGTCAGTAGAAAAATTTCTCCAAATTATCTCATTTAAAACTGATAAAGCAACAAAGAACCATGCCCAACGCCAAGATAAAACTAGCCAAGCGTGATGACCAAGCTTAATTTGACCACCCAAAAGATAAGACAAAAACGGCTTTTTAGTAAAAAAACCATAAAATAAAATCGCTGCAAACACAAGATTGATCACGGTTGGCTTCATTTTGATAAAAATGTCATCTTTTAAAAAAATGGTTAATCCACCAAAAAACCCAAGCAGCAAACCAGAAAACAAGGCCACTTTAGCAATTTTTCCAGTTAAAAAATAGGCTACAATCAAGGCAATAAAAGTTGTAATGATCATCCAAATTGTTGCGGTGATCAATGGATCAGCAGTTTTGACAAATTTATAACACACAAAAAACACCACCAACGGCAGATAGTCATAAAGAAATTTGGCGATAGAGTCTTTGTTATTGTCTTTTTTGGTCATATTCACAATCAGTTTTTTTATCCGCTTTTTTTATGCTAATAATTTTAATGCGATGAGATTGATTTTGTCCATCTATAACATTTTTTTCTTCACCAAACTTCATTCCAAAAGCATTTTTTTCATAAAAAAGCTCAGAATTATTGCCAATTTTAACTGAAACTAATAAAGCTTGGTTGGTTATTTCACCTTTTTGATTCTGAATTTGGTCAGAAATTCCAACTTCATCACCACAAGAAATAAAATCTTTTGGCGAAACATATGGTTTGTGATAAATTAAAGCTGAAATAATTTCATTTTTCTTTTCACTAACTTGTTCAAAACCACTTTTTAAATTGTCTTTTTTAAGTTTATTTCCAAGATTCTGAGGATTTTTTTCGTCAGAAAAAAGTGCAAAATAAAGAATTGCACCAATACCAACAAGCTTCACCAACGGGTTTTTCAAAAGATCATTAATTATCATATAATTCTGATTCTTTAATTGCGCCAACTCTAATTACGGAAAGTTTTTGATTGCAAATTTTAACAACAGTTGATGGCGTTGAAGATTTAGTCGGCCCACAATCTATTGCTAAAATATCAAAATTAGCAAAATATTTTTCTATCATCAATATATCCGTTGCAGGGCTTTGTCCTGAAATATTCGCGCTTGTCACCGCAAGAATTCCATCAAATTTTTCAAATAATTTTTGTAAAAAATAATTTTCAACAATTCTAAAACCAAGAAAATTATCTGCATTTTGATTTAAGTTTTCTGCCAATTTAACTTCAGGATTTTGTTGCACTTCAAGCACTAAAGTTAAGCCTTTATCATAAAATTTTTGGGCAATTTTTTCTGATAATTCATCAAAAACAAAAATCTTTTTTGCCATTGCCAAATTTTTTACAAAAATTGCAATCGGATTTTTCTGATCACGATTTTTTAGTGAATATAATTCCGCCACAGCATCTTTGCTTGAAGCATCCACCGCAAGGCCATAAACCGTATCAGAAGCAAAAGCAATCGCCTTATTTAAGCGCAAAAATTTTAATGCCAAATCAACAGAATTTTGGTTAGAATCTTTAACAACTTGCATTAACTATTGATTTTATTGGTTCGAAAGATCTGCGGTGAAATTCACTAGCGCCGTGCTCTTTAATTGCAGCAATATGCAACTTAGTGGCATAACCCGCATGCTTATTAAAGCCATATTGTGGACATTGGTTGTGAAGTTGCAACATAATTTCATCACGAATTTCCTTGGCAATAATTGATGCTGCAGCAATAGACAGGCTTTTTTGGTCACCTTTAACAATTGTAACAATGTCAGTGATTTGATCTTGTTTTTTAAAGGGAATAAAATTTCCATCAACTAAAATTGCTTGCGGTGCAATTTGATATTTCCGTTTTAAATCAAGATAGGCCTGAAACATCGCCATTTTTGTGGCCTCAAAAATATTTACTTGGTCAATCGTTTTTTCATCAATAACTCCAACGCCAAATTTGACTGTTTTTTGTAATTCTAAAAAAATTTTTTTACGAGAATTTTTAGAAAGTTTTTTTGAGTCATTAATGTCACAAGGATAATTTTCTTGATCTAAAACGGCGCAAGCTGCAACCACAGGGCCTGCAAGCGGTCCGCGACCAGCTTCATCAAAGCCCGCGACAATTAAATTTTTATATTTATTTTCAAATGAAAAATCGGGTTGCATTTCTAAGTTAAATTATTTTTAATTAGTTTTGTTAAGTAATTATTTTTTTCAATTTCAAAAACAAAAAACAAATATGTCCAGATCTTTCTTAAAACCTTCTTTACTAAAACCAGTGATCATTCTTGCTTCTGTTACAGCTTTGGCTTACGGAACATATTATAGGGGAAAAAAATCTGGCGGTTCAAAAACAGAACAAGAAGTTGGGCAAATCAACTCTAGCGGCCTTGATCCAGATAAAAAAATTGAAACTGTAAAAGACGTTGAAGAAGTTATGGAAAAATGGGTTGCGGCAAACCCTATGGCGATTATTCAATCAGTCACTAACATGCAAAAGCAAGCGGCTGAAGATCGCATGAAAAATGCACAAAAAAATATCGGTTCAAAAAAACGCGAATTGTTTAAAGACAGCAGTTCTCCAAGCTATGCCCCTTCTGGATATAATGTGACTATCGTTGAGTTTTTCGACTATTCTTGCGGCTATTGCAAAAAAGCACATTCAACTGTTAGCGAATTATTATCTCAAGACAGCAAAGTTCGTGTTGTTTATAAAGAATTTCCAATTCTTGGACCAGGCTCAGAAGAGCTTTCAACTGTTGCACTTGCGGTTAATATGATTGATCCATCTTCATATAAAAAATTCCACGATGCTTTGATGCAATCTAATGCCCACAGCAAAGGTGAAGCTATTGCAATTGCTAAAGGCTTAGGAATTGATGTTGCAAAACTTGAATCAGCGCTACAAAAAAACAAAGATAAAATCGCTAAAATTATTCAAGCAAACCGTGAACTTGGCTCTTCAATTGGGGTTAATGGAACTCCTGGTTTTGTTGTTGGCGAAGAATTAATTCCTGGTGCACCAGAACTTTCTGCATTAAAAGAAAAAATTGCTGCAGCAAGAAAATAAGTTTTAGTAATTGCATGAATAGTAAGGCGGAATTACAAATTCCGCCTAGCAGTGGTGATGCTTGTATAGTCAAGTAATTCTGAATCATGCTTCAAGCTCATGCTTCGACAAGCTCAGCATGACACAGAGAAGAATGTTGCGGGACAGGATTTTTAACTCTGTCCCCACGTTCGCGCCTTAAGTAACTTTTACACCACCAAAACAACCTTTTAAAATATGATGTTAACAGATCTTCCGACTCTTTCTAAAAAACAACAAGCCGTAATTGAATCATTTGAAGCTGGAAAAAACATTTTCATTACTGGCGGTGCTGGAAGCGGCAAATCTTTTTTGCTGCAATATCTTAAAGGAAATTATGGGTCAAAAGGGTTGCATGTCACAGCAAGCACTGGAATTGCTGCGGTAAACATTGGTGGCTCAACTATTCACTCTTGGTCGGGAATTGGGCTTGCAAACATGCCGTTAGAACAAATTTTATCCAACCTATTTAGCGCGCGATTTAACAAAGTAAGAAGGCAAATCAGGCAAGCCAAAGCCCTTGCAATTGATGAAGTTTCAATGATTTCAGCAGAAGTTTTTGAAATTTTAGATCAAGTTTTTCGCGCTGTAAGGGAAAATAACCAACCGATGGGGGGCTTACAGATCCTTCTATTTGGCGATTTTTTGCAACTTCCTCCTGTAAATCAAAATAATCAAAATTTTAATTTTTGTTTTGATTCTAAAACTTGGGACGAACTTAGTTTTGAAGTATTTAACCTAGAAGAGATTTTCCGCCAAACTGATCAAAAATTCGTGAAAATTCTCAATAATTTGCGCTTTGGTAATATCGACGAAGAGACTAGAAAAGCACTAGAAGAAAGGTTACAAGCTAATGATGATAATTTTGCCATCAAACCAACAATTTTAACCACCCATAATTTTAAAGTAGAAAAAATTAACGAACAGGAACTCAAGAAAATTCCGCATGAAGAAATAGTTCATGAAGCGCAATATTTTGGCGATAGCAATAAAATTGAAATTCTTAAAAAAAATTGTCTAGCTCCACAACTTTTGAGGTTAAAGGTTGGAGCGCAAGTGATGATGTTAAAAAACACTTATCAAAAAGAAGGAATAATCAACGGATCACTGGGAATTATCAAAAGTTTTTCTTCGCGAAAATCATATCCAGTGGTTGAATTTTCCAACGGCAAAACCATCACCATTGGCCCTGAAGAATGGCTGATTGAAAAATTTGATGGTGAAAGAAAATTGGTTATAACTGAAGCTGGAGTAACGCAAATTCCTTTGATTTTAGCCTGGGCAATGACAATACATAAATCTCAAGGTTTGACTCTTGATAAAATCTCTTGCGACTTATCTGATGTTTTCAGCCCCGGGCAAGCTTATGTCGCACTTTCTCGCGCTCGCAACTTGGAAGGAGTTTTTATTGAATCAATTAATTTTGATAAAATTAAACCAGATAATAAAGCGGTATCTTTTTATAAGAATTATGCTACTTATCTTTGATAATAAACACCTGAACTGTCATGCTGAAAGTTCTAACTATTCATGAAGAGATCTTTTTATAAAAATTATTAATGAAGATAGCTAATTTATCCAATGTCGGTCAGGGAATTTTCTTTGGGGTTTTGTCTTGCCTGTTTGCTTCAGTTCTAGTCACGATTGCGCGCTATTTATCGCAAGATTTTCACATATTTTTTATTGTGATGGTTCGCAATTTTTTTGGCCTGTTATTTTTTCTGCCCCAAATCATCAAAAGTCATCGTAATGTTTTTGAAACTAAAATATTAAAAACTCACGTTTTTCGTGGCATCAACGGCTTTATCGGAATGGTGGTGTGGTTTTATGCAATCAGCATCACTCCCTTGCCTGAAGCAATTTCTCTCAGCTTTGTCGCACCAATTCTTACAACAATTGCGGCCATAATTTTTCTTAAAGAAAAAGTAAAAAAATCAAGCTGGATTGGCATTTTAATTGGCTTTATTGGCATTATCATCATTCTTCGCCCTGGTTTTAGAGAATTTAAAACCGCCTATTTTTATTGCATGATCTCAACCAGCATGTGGGCAATCACCAATATTTTAATCAAAACCATGACCAAAACTGAAAAACCACAAACTATTGTGGTTTATATGTCTTTGATAATGCTTCTCATTTCTATTCCTTTTGCTTTGCCTTATCTCAAACCTTTAAACATGCATAGTTTCTTTTGGTTTGCAATGCTCGGACTTGCTTCAAACCTTACTCACACTTGCATCTCGCTGTCTTATTCTAAAGCTGATTTATCAGTGTTGCAACCCGTTGATTTCACCAGATTAATTTTTACTTCAATTATCGCTTATTTTGTGTTTGGTGAAATAGTTGATTTTTGGATAATATCTGGTTCAATAGTGATTCTGCTTGGTGTGATCATCACCAATCCTAACAACAAGTGGCAAAAAAAACATAAAGATTTACCAGAAAACGAGCCAATCGCTTGAACAAAATGCTGAAATTTTTTACTGACACAATTGATAAATTACGTAAAGAAAATCGTTATCGCGAATTTTTGGATATTTCCAGAATCTGCGGCAATTTTCCTTATGCGATAAACAATTCAAATGGCAGAAAAATTACCGTTTGGTGTTCTAATGATTATCTTGGTTTGGGCCAAAATAAAGCGGCAATTGCCGCAGCAAAAAATGCTTTAGAATGCTATGGAACCGGATCTGGTGGCACTCGCAACATTTCTGGAACTAATCACGAAGTGGTTGAATTAGAAAAAGAAATTTCTGATTTACATCAAAAAGAATCTGCCCTCACCTTTGTTTCTGGCTATGTGGCTAATGATGCTGCAATTCAGGCGCTTAGCAAAATTATTCCTGATTTAATTATTTTTTCTGATGAAAAAAATCATGCTTCAATAATTTCTGGAATTAAGAATAGCAACGCACAAAAAAATATTTTCCGCCATAATGATTTAAATCATTTAGAAGAATTATTAAAAAATTATAGCTTCAATCAACCCAAAATAATCATCTTTGAATCAGTCTATTCAATGGATGGCGATTTTGGAAAAGTTGCTGAAATTATTGCACTTGCAAAAAAATATAATGCTTTAACTTATATTGATGAAGTTCACGGCGTTGGGCTTTATGGTAAAAGAGGCGCGGGGCTTTGCGAAGAGTTAAATCTGGCTGATCAAATTGACATTATTCAAGGAACTTTCGCCAAAGCATTTGGCACAATTGGTGGATATATTGCGGCAAAAACTGAAATTATTGATGCAATTCGTTTAGTTGCTTCTGGCTTTATTTTCAGCACTTCGCTGCCACCAACAATTGCCGCTGCAACTATCGCCAATATTCGCCATGTTAAAGCTAGTGATTTGGAAAGAAAAAAAATGCATGATAATGTTTTGTTGCTAAAAAAAATGCTTGCAAAAGAAAAAATTAATTTTGTAGAAAACCAATCGCACATTATTTCTGTCAAGATTGGCGATGCCAAAAAAGCCAAAGAAATTTCACAAAAATTATTGCAAGATTTTGATATTTACATTCAACACATCAACTATCCAACCGTTGCTAGAGGAGATGAACGTCTAAGAATCACCGCTAGCCCGCTGCATGATGAAAAGATGATGAAAAATTTGGTTTTGGCTTTAAAAGCTGCTGGGGTTTAGATGTTTTCTGTAAGAAAATTTCCTGCTAAATAAAGTGAGCCGCAGACCAGCACGAGATATGGCTCGTTGCATTTTATTAGATCAAAAGCCTCGTCAAAATTTTTTGCTATTTTTGTTTTTATTCCAATTTTATCAGCGATTTCTTTAATCTCGTAGCCCTTGAAAGACTTGGTTTCATCAGGAATTGTTAGAGCGATTAATTCATCCACTTCACTAGCAATTGTTTTTAAAAAACCAACACAATTTTTATCTTTTAACATTGAAAAAATTACGAATTTTTTTTGCCCTTTATTTTTTGATTTTAGAAATTCTTTTACTGTTGTAGCACCTTGCAAATTGTGGCTTCCGTCTAAAAATAATTCGCAATTTTGAGGAATTATTTTTGCAAATTTTCCACTAATAATTTTTTGCAATCGCGCCTGCCAAGAAGCTTTAGCAAGAGCTGAAATTATTTTAGAATCTGATTTTATAAGCCCTGAAGAAAGCGCTGCAACAGTTGCTAGCGCAGCATTGTCCATCTGGTGTTTGCCAGTTAAAGAAAGGTTTTTTAAAGAAAATTCTTGCCCTAAAAAAATTAATTTGTGATCAGAGATAAAAAAATCTTTATTTAAAACTTTTACTAAAGAATTTTTTTCTTTTGCCACTTTTTCAATTGCTTCTAATGCTTCTGTTTCCTGCCTTCCCACAATAACTGGACAATCTTTTTTAATTATTCCTGCTTTTTCAAAAGCAATTTTTGCAAGACTATTTCCTAAAAATTCTTCATGATCAAAAGAAATTGGCGTGATTATTGATGCCAAAACTTTTGGCAAAACATTCGTTGCATCAAGCCTGCCGCCCATTCCCGTTTCAAGCAATAAAACATCTGCTTTGATTCTTGAAAAAGCTAAAAATGCTGCAACAGTTATTCCTTCAAAAAAAGTTACTGCAATTTGAGGACTTTGTTCAGCTGCTGTCCTGCACTCTTCTAGCACCTCATTTAAAAATTCATCCGAAATTTGCTGATCTGCTAAAATAATTCTTTCGTTAAAATCAACTAAATGCGGCGAAATATAGCTGTGGACTTGCAAACCATTTTCGTTAAATATTGCCCGCAAAAAAGCTTGCGTTGAGCCTTTGCCGTTGGTCCCTGCGATATGGATGGTTGGCGGAAGCTTAAGCTGTGGATTTTTCAGCCTTGATAATAATTCTTCAACTCTTGCAAGACCAAGATCAATGTCACGATAGCCTGAAGGGTTTGGCCAAGATGGAAATTTCATTTTGTTTTTTTCTTTAAAAACACCTGATAAGTGCGGTGGAAGTGATAATTAAATTCTGCACCAAAAATAAAAATCATGCTGATTAAATAAAAAAACATCAAAGAAATAATCACGCCAGCAAGCGAGCCATAAACCATGTTAAACTGATGAAAATGGTTTAAATAAATCGAAAATATTTTTTCTAAACAAAGCCACATAATCACGACCAGAATTGATCCCGGCACGGTTTGTGTGATTTTTTGTTTAGCATTGGGCAAAGCAAAATAAAGTATCGAGGTGGCAAAAGTTAAAAGCACAAAAAGGAAAATATGGCGCAAATGAAAAGCCTCGTAATCAATTTGCAAAGTAAAATGAAATTTATTTTGAATGCTTTGAATAATTGCTGGAGCAGATACGAAAGCCACAACCGCTGCAACCATAATTAAAATGATCACAAAAAATTGCAAAATGCTGAAAAAACGACGTAAAATATAGGGCGGTGGAAAAGCCACACGGTAAGCACGATTTAAAATGGTGCGGCAGCCCTCAACCGAAGAAGAAGCTGTCCATATCACACCAATAATTGCAATGGTTAAGAAACTTTGCGGCGGGCCAGAAACAATTTCATCAATTCGTGGAAGCAAACCTTCAGCAACCTCTTTTGGAGCAGCTGAAATTATGGCATGAACCATTTGCGACGCAGTTTCGGTCGCACCAAAAAAGGCAATTATTGCAATTAAAAAAATTAAAAACGGAAAAAGTGATAATAGACTTAAAAATGCTAGATATCCAGCGTGTTCAATGCCATCTTGACGCACGGTGTCAATGATTGCGATGCGAAAAATCTTCAGTGGTATGATAACATATTTTTTGAAATAATAGGATAGCTTTGATCTTTTTTTATGCATTATTTATCCTTTTTTCTGAAAAAAAATCCATCCAAAATAAACCCTTCCCGCGAGAAAATTCGCTGTGATTCTAACCTTTTGGTTTCAAGATTTCCTGTAATGTTGTTGCAATTTTGATTCAAAGATTGCCATTCAACCCAACGGATTAGCATCTTGCCCACGCCTATCCCACGTTTTTTACGATCTATCATAAAATCTTCGATTTCCAAAACTTTGCCGTGGTGAAGTTTGTGAACAATACGGGTTCCAACCACGCCAATACAGCTTCCGCCTTCTTCATAAACCGCAGCCATTTTATAACCATGTGCCATTATTGACTGGATATTTGCTAAAAAATTCTGCTTATCAAGATTTTCATAAATTTGCACCAAAACATCGAAAGTACTCAGAATTTCATCAGCAGTTTTAACTTCTTTTATTTGCATTTTATTTTAATATTGACGAGTTAGCTATTTAGAACTATTTTGAACTTAAACTTATTAAACAATCGCTAAAATTTCAAATGAAAAATCAAAAAATAAAAAAGGTTGTACTCGCCTATTCTGGCGGACTTGATACTTCTGTAATTTTAAAATGGTTACAAGAAAATTATGGCTGTGAAGTGGTAACTTTCACTGCAGATTTGGGCCAAGGCGAAGAGCTTGAGCCAGCGCGCAAAAAGGCGCAGATGCTGGGGGTGAAGGAAATTTTTATTGAAGATCTACGCGAAGAATTTGTGCGCGATTATGTGTTTCCAATGTTTCGCGCCAACACAGTTTATGAAGGGGTTTACCTGCTTG
Source organism: uncultured Rhizobium sp. (assembly GCA_964580715.1). Taxonomy (GTDB): domain Bacteria; phylum Pseudomonadota; class Alphaproteobacteria; order Rickettsiales; family UBA1997; genus UBA2645. The sequence goes on from CAZOKU010000007.1 coordinate 10,964, forward strand.
GAACTTCAATTGCGCGCCCTTTAATTGCCAAAAGACAAATTGAAATTGCAAAAATGGTTGGCGCTGATGCGGTGGCTCATGGCGCAACTGGCAAAGGAAATGATCAAGTTAGATTTGAATTGTCTTATTACGCAAACAAGCCCGACATCAAGATTATCGCGCCTTGGAGAGAATGGGATTTAACTTCTAGAACCAAGTTAATTGATTACGCTGAAAAAAATCAAATTCCTGTTGCAAAAGATAAGCGCGGCGAAGCGCCTTATTCGGTTGATGCGAATTTGCTGCACACTTCTTCTGAGGGAAAAGTTTTGGAAGATCCAGGCCAAGCTGCCCCAGATTATGTTTATCAAAGAACGGTTGACCCAGAAAAAGCGCCAGATCAGGCGACTTTCATTGAAATTGAGTTTAAAAATGGCGATCCTGTTGCAATTGATGGAGTTAAATTGTCTCCAGCTGCTTTATTAACCAAATTAAATGAACTAGGTGGAGCCAACGGAATCGGCCGTTTAGACCTTGTTGAAAACCGCTTTGTTGGGATGAAATCTAGAGGAGTTTATGAAACTCCAGGTGGAACAATTCTTTTGGTTGCACATCGCGCGATGGAATCAATCACGCTGGACCGCGAAGCGGCTCATTTGAAGGACGAATTAATGCCTAGATATGCCAGTTTAATTTATAACGGCTTCTGGTTTTCTCCAGAACGCGAAATGCTGCAAGCCTTGATTGACAAGAGTCAAGCCAATGTTGAGGGAAAAGTTAAATTGAAACTCTATAAAGGATCCGCAACTGTTGTAAGCCGTGAGTCTGCTAAGAGTCTTTATTCCGAAGCGCATGTTACCTTCGAGGAAGATTCAGTCTATGACCAAAAAGACGCAGCTGGGTTTATTAAGCTGAATGCTCTGCGTTTAAGGATTGGCGGAAGGTTGAAGAAATAACAATTGCAAAAAACATCCAGGCGGCATTGCGTAACGCCGCCTGAGCAAAGAAATAAGTTTATAAATATGAAAAATATTGAAAAAGCCTTTAATTTAAAAGAAGAGCTTGATTCTTTGAGACCAATTTCTTCAGATCAAGAAGCGAGAATAATGCAAAAATTCCGTTTGGATTGGAACTATCACTCTAATCATCTTGAGGGAAATTCTTTGACATATGGAGAAACCAAAGCCTTGTTAATGCATGGTTTAACTTCTCAGGGTAAGCCATTAAAAGACCATATTGAAATCACTGGACATGATGAAGCAATAAAATGGATTGAAGAAATTGCTAAGGGAGATTTTGTCTTAACAGAGAATTTTATTCGTCAACTTCATCTTTTATTATTAAAAGAACCGTATGAGATAGATGCGATTACCCTCGATGGAAAGCCAACAAAAAAAATGGTTGAGGTCGGAAAATATAAAACTTTACCTAACCATGTAAAGACTAATACTGGAGAAATTTTTTACTTTGCAACTCCTGAAGAAACACCATCAAAAATGCATGATTTAATGAAGTGGTATAAATCTGAAATCTCTAATCGTGCAAATTCAATTATTTTAGCAGCAGAACTTCATTATAAATTTATTCGTATTCACCCATTTGATGATGGCAATGGTCGCACAGCTAGAATATTAATGAATTTAACTTTAATGAGATTCGGCTTTCCACCAATAATTATAAAAACTCAGGATAAAAATAATTATTTTTATGCTTTAAGTCAGGCTGATGCAGGAAATATAGAAATTTTTATTGATTACATAGCAAAAAACTTAGTTTACTCTCTGGAATTAATGATCTCTGGCATTAAGGGAGAAAATATTGAGGAATTCGATGATATTGATAAAGAAATTTCATTACTAAAACATCAAGCAAAAAATGAGCAAAAAAAATTGCAACCACTAAAATCTGAAGAAACAATTTTAGAAGTTTTTAACCAGTCCATTGTCCCTTTATTTAAGAAATTTATTTTTCATTGCTCTAAATTTTCTGATTTTTATAAAAGAAGCTATTTTATACTAGGAAATATAAGGAGTAATAAGTTATCAGAAGAAGATTCCGTAATATCAGAAGTAAGAAAAACTATAAGTAATCATACCGATAGAATCGGTTTAATTTATCATTATCAGCATCTCGTTAACCAAAGCTTTGATGATTTTTCTTTCCGTAATCAAATAAATTTTGAATTCGGCTCAAATTTGTATAGAATAAATTTTGTAAATAAAGAATTAACAAAATCTTATGATGATTATTTAACCGAAGATGAAGCTACTGAAATAATTAAATTACTAAAAGAGCATCATTACCAAAGAATAAAATCACAAATTAAGAAGTGATTTGATTATCTTTTATATTACTACTGTATAATAGCGATTGCTTCCCCTGAGCAAAGAAATAAAAGTTTTGAATAAGAGAAATAGATCTAGCAAATATTTTGATAAAGGTTTCATACTGGTTGCAAAAGAAATTTTCATAAGGGATTAAAAATATCTATCAGTTTACGCTAGTATTTCAAGCATGCACTTATGGGCGGAATTTGCAATTCCGCCCAGCACTAAGCCAGGTAATAGCGCCACTAGATAGTTCACCCATTTACAATCCGCAAAAACTCCTTGCCATATTTTTTCAGCTTCGTTTCTCCCACCCCGCTTAATTTTCCTAGTTCCTCTAAAGTTTTTGGTTTTGATTTTACCATTTCGATTAATGTTTTGTCGTGGAAAATTATATAAGGAGGAAGGTTTTGTGATTTGGCGAGCTCCAGGCGCTTTAGGCGCAGTTTTTCGAAAAGTGATTCTTCATTTTCACTGCTTAATTCTAAAACTTCTTTACCTTTTTTGAGTTCTTTAGCTTTTTTCTCTTTGTTTGGCTTGTTAAATTTTCTTAATTGCAAAGTTTTTTTATCTTTTAAAAATTCCCTTCCTTCTTTGGTTATGCTTAATCCGCCATGTCCTGCTATGTCAACTTTGATAAAGTTTTGCGCGATTAATTGACGGATTATTAAATTCCACTCAACCTTGCTGAAATCTTTGCCAATGCCAAAGGTGCTTAATTTATCGTGGTTGAAATTTTTTATTCTCTCATCCTCTTTGCCAAGCAAAACATCGATTATATAATTTGCGCCAAAAATTTCGTTGGTGCGATAAATGCAAGACAAGGCTTTTTGCGCTGCAACTGTAGCATCAAATGTTTCTGGACTATTTTTACAATTATCACAATTGCCACAAGGACCAGATTTATCACCGAAATATTCCAAAATAATTTGGCGCCTGCAAGTGACTGCCTCACAAAGCCCCAGCAAAGCGTTAAGCTTTTGATGTTCGATTCTTTTTTGATTTTCTAAAGCTTTAGATTCTTCAATAAAATTGCGATAATTTGCAGCATCGGAAGCATTATAAATCATCACCGCTTCAGCTGGCAGTTGATCGCGACCAGCACGCCCTGTTTCTTGATAATATGCTTCAATATTTTTTGGAATATTCATATGCACAACAAATCTCACGTCTGGCTTGTCGATGCCCATGCCAAAAGCAATTGTTGCCACCATAATAATTTTGTCTTCGTATAAAAATTTAGTTTGGTTTTTTTGACGATTTTCAGCAGTCATTCCAGCATGATAAGGCAAAGCTTTAAAGCCTTGATTCTGAAGGAATTGCGCCACATCTTCAACTTTATTGCGTGACATACAATAAATAATTCCACTATCATTTTTATGTTCTTCCAAAAATTTTAGAAGCTGATTACGCGCGTTGTTTTGCGGAATTATTTCGTAATAAATGTTAGGACGATTAAATCCATCGATAAAAATTTTACCATTTTGCAAATGTAATTTTTCAATGATGTCTTTGCGAGTTGGAACGTCTGCAGTGGCAGTTAGCGCAATTCTTGGAACTTCAGGAAATTTTTCTGCAAGAATTGAAAGTTTCACATAATCTGGACGAAAATCGTGTCCCCATTGCGAAACACAGTGCGCTTCATCAATTGCAAAAAGTGAAATTTTGGTATTTTCCAAAACCCTCATGAAACCTTCATTTAAAAGCCTTTCTGGCGCAACATAAACCATTTTGATTTGGTTATTTTGCATTTGATTTGTAGTTTGCGAAATTTCATTAAAGGAAATTCCAGAATTAATTGCTGCGGCGGCAATTCCCATTTCTTTCAGCGTGTCAACTTGGTCTTGCATCAAGGCAATTAATGGCGAAATGATTATTGCCACACCATCAAGGCACAAAGCAGGAATTTGATAACACAAAGATTTTCCACCCCCTGTGGGCATTAACACGAAAGCATTTTTTCTGGCAATAACTTCAGAAATTATTTTTTCCTGCTGCCCTCTAAATTCAGGATAGCCGTAAATACGGTTTAAAATTGCAAATGGTTTTGACATATTATTCATCTACAAAAACGTAAGAATCCATTGCCAACACTGAATAATCAAAGCTGTGATGCAGTCGTTTTGCGGTGAAATTTTCCGCAGCCGCTCCAAGTGTGATTAATAAAGGAATAAAATGTTCAAAACTCGGATGATTTTCTTGCGCATAAGGAAGCTCATGCCAGTTAAGCAGCGCTCTCACATCACCATCTTGCAATTTTTTAAAAACTGCTTCGCTAAATTCCTCAACCCAGTTTGGAGTTGGTTTGTCTTTGTTTCTAAAAGCCATGGCAAGGTTGTGAGTGGTTGAACCACTGCCAATAATTAAAATATTGCGCTCTTTAAAATAGGAAATTATACGCCCAATTTTATAGCTGTATAAGGCGTCTTCATTACTTTGAATGGAAATTTGAATTATGGGAATGTCAGCTTCTGGATAAATTAATTTAAGCGGAACCCAAGCGCCATGATCCAAGCCTCTTTTTGGATTTATTTTAGCTTCAATTCCCAGTGAAGAAAAAGTTTGCGCTATTTCCAAAGCCAGATCTGGAGCGCCTTGCGCCTCATATTTCATTTTATATAATTCATCAGGAAAACCACCAAAATCATAAATTGTTTGGAAGCTAGAATTGCCAGTGATTTCTAAAATTTCACTTTCATAATGTGCTGAAAAAACAATAATCGCGCTTGGTTTTTCAAAATTTTGCGCTAATTTTTTAAAAAACTCATAAGCTGAAGTTTTTTGAATCAATAAATCTGGCGCTCCGTGAGAAATAAACAAAACAGAATTTTTTGGTGAAAATTTCATAAATATTTTTTAGAAATGTTTTACATAATTATTTCTTATATAACAATTTTTTAATGAAAAAAGCAAAAACTGCAATTCTAATTTCTGGTCGCGGATCTAACATGCAAGCCCTAGTTGAAGCTTGCAAGAAAGAAGATTTTCCTGCGGAAGTGGTTTTGGTTTTATCCAATAAAATTGATGCTGCTGGACTAGAATTTGCTAAAAAAGAAGGAATCAGAACTGTTGTAATTGATCACAAAAATTTTTCTTCCCGCGAAGAATTTGATAAAAAAATGACGGAAGAGCTTGAAAAATCTGGCGCTGAAATTATATGCCTTGCTGGCTTTATGCGCTTGCTTTCGCCTTATTTTGTAAAACACTGGATGGGACGCGCGATCAACATTCACCCTTCTCTTCTGCCTGATTTTAAAGGCGCTGATGCTGTGGGAGACGCCCTTAAGGCTGGCGCAAAGCTTTCTGGCTGTACGGTTCATTTCGTTCATGAAGAAATGGATGCTGGGCCTATAATTTTACAAAAATCTGTCGAAATTTTGCCCAATGACACAAAAGAAACTCTTGCCGCTAGAATTCTTAAACAAGAACATATAATCTATCCTGAAGCATTAAAAATTTTATGTCATAAATTGCATATATGAAAATTTTACCTTTAGTTCTAGCGCCAGATCCGCTGTTAAAACAGATTTCAAAACCAGTTGAAAAAGTTGACGATGATTTGCGCCAATTCATGAAAGACATGGTTAATACGATGTATTATCAACACGGAGTTGGCCTTGCTGCTGTGCAAGTTGGAAGATTAGATCGCGTTTTAGTCATCGACATTGACTATGAAGTTGAAGATCACAACCATCACGACCATCATGATTGCGGTGGAATACATGTCAGAGCAACTAATCCACGTTATTTTGTTAATCCTGAAATTATCGAATCATCTTCTAAAACCAGCTCTTACAACGAAGGATGTTTGTCTTTTCCAGGTGCTCGCTCAGAAGTTAAAAGGCCAGCGGAAGTTACAGTAAAATTTTTGAATTATAATGGAGAAGAAAAAATTGAAAAAATGGATGGACTTCTTGCAACTTGTATTCAACATGAGATCGATCACTTAAACGGGATCACTTTTGTCGATCATATTTCAAAATTGAAACGTGATATGATCATCAACAAAATTAAAAAGCTCAAATAAATAATGAATCGCTATCGCTATAAAGCAATTGACCAAGAAGGAAAATATGTCACTGGAAAGATATCTGCAGAAAACCTCTCAGATCTTACAACTTCATTGCATCAATCCAATCTGGAACTGATTTCTTACAAAATTGAAAAACCGTTTAATTCTGGCTTTTCTTTATTTGACAGCATCAGATTAAAAGATCTCGTCTCAACATTCATTTATCTTGAGCAATTAGTTCGAGCTGGAATTTTGATTATTGATGCGGTTAATGATCTGAAAGAAAATTCTTCTTCTCCTAAAATTCGCAATTTGATGAGTGAAATTCACAAATCAATAAAAAATGGCAATCTTTTTTCACAAAGTTTAGCAAAACATCCTGAAATTTTTAGCTCAACTTATGTTGGTTTAATTGCAATGGGAGAAAAAACTGGTAATCTGGCTGAATCTTTTGCCAGTATTGTTGAAGATCTTAAATGGAACATTGAACTTAGAAGAAAAACCAAAAAGGCTATTACTGGCCCTTTGTTTGGATTAATTTTAATGTTTGGTGTGCTTGGAACAATGACCACCGTTGTAGTTCCTAAAGTTACAGCCTTTCTAACTGCACAAGATTTAAAACTTCCCACCATCACAATTGCTTTAGTCAATTTTTCTAATTTTATGCAAAGTTATTGGCTGCTGCTGCTATTGTCCGTTCCAGCAATTCTGCTAACCATAAAAATTTTACGAAAATCAGATTCTTTTGCCCTTAAAATTGACGACTTGAAATTAAAAGTTCCAGTAATTGGCCCAATTTTAAACAGAATTGAAGCGGCTAAATTTTGTCAATTTTTTGCTATGACTTTCAAAAGCGGAATTGGAGTTTTGGAATGCCTTGATTCTGCAGGTGGCGCAATATCTAATCGTGCAATAAAAAACAGCATTTCAAATGTCAGACAAAGGGTTATGGAAGGAAAATCTTTAGCAAAATCAATAGCAGAAACTGGATATTTTCCACCTTTAGTTTCACAAATGTTTAGAATTGGCGAAGAAAGCGGTAATATGGATGATGCACTAAAAAATATTAACTTTTTTTACAATCAAGAAGTTAACGATTCAATTGATCGACTAGTTGGCATGATTCATCCAGCTTTAACCCTTATCATGGGCGGCATGGTTGCATGGATCGCAATTGCTGTGTTTGGCCCAATTTATGGAACCTTCTCTGCTATAAAATAATGCTACAACACAAACATTACCTCATTCTTGGAATTGGCACCAACATCGGTAAAACTTTCTTGGTGGAACAGCTTTGCCAAAAATTAAAAACCGAATCAATTATTTTTGCAATAAAACCAGTTGCCAGTGGCTTCTTAGACGATGATCTAAACAGTGACTCAGCAAAAATTATCAAAGCTTTAGAATTAGATTTTGATCAAGAAATTCTCGAGTCAATCAGCCCTTGGCGCTTTACAGAAGCTCTTTCCCCTCACCTTGCAGCGAAACATGAAAACAAAAGCATTGATTTTGTTAAACTGGTTGAATTTTGCCAAAAAAAAATAAAAGAAAGTGAAGATTCTTTCTTGTTCATTGAAGCTGCTGGTGGGGTTATGACCCCAATTAATGATGAAAAAACCTTTTTAGATCTGGCTAAAGAGCTGCAAATACCAGTGTTGCTGGTTAGTGCCAATTATCTCGGGGCCATCAGCCACACGCTTTGCGCCATGCAATCTTTAGAAAATCATGAAATTTTTGTTGAAAAAATTATTGTAAACAGCGATTTATATAAAGAATCTGCTTCGGATGCTTGCGAATTAATTAAAACCATTGCAAATTTTAGCAAAACCAGCACGATTTCCTTAACAGATTTTTTAACCTCAATTTAATCACAATGTTTAATAATGGCAAAGATGGCGCAATTACGCCAATTGAACAAATTTCTCTGCAAAAAGAAAAAAACCGCCAAGAATGGGTGAAGAAAGCTGAAGTTTTATGTGAAGCTCTTCCTTACATGAGAAAATTTGCTGGTGAAACTTTCGTGATCAAATTTGGCGGAAGTGCTATGGGTGGCGAAAGTTTAAGAAATTTTGCAAAAAACATTGTCTTGCTTAAACATGTTGGAATCAACCCAATTGTGGTTCACGGCGGCGGGCCGCAAATTGGTCAAATGCTGGATAAATTAAACATCAAATCTTCATTTGTTGACGGCTTACGTATAACTGATTCTGACACAGTTGACGTGGTGGAAATGGTTTTGGCTGGCTCAATCAACAAAATGATTGTTAAAGAAATCAACGCTGTTGGTGGCAAGGCAATTGGAATTTGCGGCAAAGATGCCAATTTAATTAAAGCAAAAAAAATCACGCGGACTAAAAAAGATCCTGATTCTAACATCGAAAAAATCCTCAATTTGGGCTTTGTTGGCGAGCCTTACGCAATTGATCCAGAAGTTTTGGGTTTATTTGAAGATTCTGACATTGTTCCAGTTATTGCCCCAATTGGTGTTGGCGATAATGGCGAAACTTTTAACATCAATGCTGACACAGCAGCTGGCGCTATTGCTGGCGCAATTCAAGCAACTAAGTTGATTATTCTTTCTGACGTTGATGGCGTGATGCTGCCAAATGGTGAATTGGTCAGCCATTTAAATGTTGCAACCGCTAAACAAATGATCCAAGACAAAATCATCACCGGTGGCATGATTCCAAAGATCGAAACTTGCATTCACGCTTTAGAAAAAAATGTAAGTTATGCTCACATCTTAAACGGCGCGGTTGAAAATATTTTGCTAATGGAAATCTTTACTGAAAGCGGCGCTGGAACCATGATTTTGTAGTAACTTCTGAATATTCATTCTCTATGCTGGGCTTCGTCAAGTAACTCCGCCCTTACCGTTCATTCAAACTTCAAACATATTTCTGGCTTAAATTATGGCATGAACCTATGGGCGGAATTGCAAATTCCGCCCAGCATCAGGAGTTTTAATCTAGCCACGCGTTGCTAGGCGGCATTTGCAATGCCGCCTTGATGTTCATTTTATTCCATAGAATACTATTACTCTAGGTTCTGACCTAGCTCAAGCAAAAAATGCTCCAAAATCAAGGCAGCGGCGATGTCATCATAAAACTCTTTTTTGCGCGAAAGCTCTGACGCCGCGATTTCTCTTGCTTCAAAGCTAGTTAACCTTTCATCAAACAAAATTATAGGAATTTTTCCTTCTAGAAAACCGTCCAATTCCGCACAAAATTTTTCTACAAATTCCGACATCACACTTGCGCTTTTATCCATATTTATCGGCATTCCAACCACTATCGCTTTAACATTATTTTCCCGTAAAATTTTAGCAATTTCAGCAAAATCTTTAAGATTGCTTTTTCTGTTTAAAACCAGCTTGGGAGTTGCTATCAGCCTAGTTTCATCAGATAATGCAACGCCAATTCTTTTAGTTCCAACGTCAAGCGCCATAATTCGCCACGAATCTTTAAGTGATGCTTTAAATGCTTGATTTAATTGGTTTAATCGGCTAAAAATCATTTTATTTTAGTTTATTTATGTCAAACATTTCAAAAGAAGATATTAAAAAAATTTCTCGCCTTGCGCGTATTGCTGTTCCAAGTGAAGAGCAGGAAGCTTTGGCGCAAAAACTTGAAACCATAATTAATTGGGCCGCTGTTCTTGAGGAAGTCAACACTGACAATGTTTTGCCAGTGACAAATGTTCATAATTCTTCTCTCAGATTAAACCCAGACCAAGTCTCAGACGGCAATATTGCCAATGAGATTTTAAAAAACACCAAAAATGAGAAATACGGTTATTTCACAATCAAAAAAGTTATTGAATAGGCTTTGCAACTCTCGTTACAATTCCATACCAGCACTAGAACCAACCTACTTACTGAAGAGAATTTCGTTTTACTAATTGAAAATTCTTCAGCAGTTAACTTTTTAAAAAAGTTTTTTGCTCAAAACAATTTTGCCACCGCACAATTTCCTTCTTTGATTTTAAAAGGCCCACAATATTGCGGAAAAACCCATTTGATGCAGGTTTTGGCTAGAAAATATCACGCAGAATTTATTCAAAAAGAAAAAATCAGCGAAATAAATCCGACTAATTTTTTCATCCCAAATCATTTTTACATTTTAGAAGATTTTGACGAAATCACTGAAGAAGAAGCACTTCTGCACTTAATAAACTCAGCGGTTGAAGCAAAAGCTTTTTTAATTTTAACTAGCAAAAATTACAGCCATTTTCAACTACGTGATTTGGTTTCCCGCTTAAAAAATATTTTTTGCGTTGAAATAAAAAACCCCAGTCTTGACTCAGTCAAACAGCTTCTTGCCAACGGATTTTCGCGCAAACAAATCAACCTTTCCGCCAAAATAATTAACTTCATCGCCGAAAATATTAACCGCAGTTATGACGCAATTTTTAATGCGATAAAAAAAGTTGAATTCCACAACCAAGAAAGCGGCAAACCGCCGCTGATTAAAGACATCAAAGAAATGTTTAAAAACTAAGAAATTTGATTATTTTTTTCTAAATTTGCATGCGACAATTGATCCACCGACTGCGAGTGTATATGAGAATCTGGAACTCCCTGCTGGTTTGACACTTCTAGCTGAATGGCTTCTTTTAAACTAACATTAAAATTTGACAATTCATCTATCACAGACAACACATTTTCATTTCTTGTGTTAGCATCTAACAATTCTTGTTGCGCGTTATTACTTGCATTTGATGAAAAATCCGCTGATTTCTGTGTCATTATGATACGTTAATAGAATTATTGTCGAAATATATAAAATATTATTTGTGTTATATTATAACCATTCGCATCAATCAAGTAAAAACATAGAAAAAGCAATAAAACAGCCCTTCAAATAGTTTAAAACTTATAAAATTGCACAACATCCTGACGGTTTTATTCTCGCATTGCCACCTGTTGGACTAAGCACAGAACCTCCTGGACTAATTGCATCAAAACCGCCTCTTGATGAACCCTGAGTGTCAACAGTTAGATCTGAAGGCAAAGATACAGATGTAGAAGAAGCTACAACACCAACCTTATCCTTTGAAGGAACTGGAGCTTTAGCGGTTTTATCTGTTGAAGGAACTGAAGCTTTAGCGGTTTTAGCTGCACTAACATCTAATCTTGTTATAAATGGACGCGGATCCGTAATAAAGTTTAACTCACCATAAGCTCTTAAACCCAAGAAATCTTCACGAAACGACTCTATAGTTTTTTGGATCTCTGAACATTCTATAACAGATAATTTTCTTTCAGTTATATATTCCGCAACTAAACCGTCTGTTACCAATGTTTTATCTCCCAATATAGCTGTAATTGAAGCCACAGACGGATAATCTTTAGTCTTTTTGATACTGTTGCGATCAAAAATTAAAGATAGGAAGATATCGCGATCAGAAATAGACTCTTCTCTTAGCTTTTCGACTATATATTCAATAAAATCTGCTACCTCTTTTGTAATTTTTGGAAATTTCCCTGTTTTTAAAAATGCCAATGCAGCTTGACTATGCGTTCCTGTTTCAGCTGTTGCAGAAAAAAGATCTCTTCCATCTTTTTCATCTTTAAATCCAATCGCAAAATCAGGTTTCTGGTCAAGAATTTCTACAATTCTAGTGTCTGAATTTTGAAGAGCATTCACAAGCGAAAAAAGCATTTCAGACAATTGACCTTTATAGATAGAATCAAAATTTATCGCTCTTAACAGATCATTCGCTATTTTGAAAGCATGCTCATTTTGACTTTTATAAAAAATCAAAATATCTAAACATATATTTTCAGATATTTCTTTCTCAAGCTTTTCTTTACTAGCAAGAATTTCCGTACCTTCACCTATTCTTTTTAAAATTTCCTGAAATTTTGTGATATCTTCTTTTGTAATAGCATGATCAGCCATTTTTAAGGAAAAATTAGTATCCTCTACAGCCTCATGTATTTCTTGTAAAAATCCCGCTAGTGATCGTGTCATTTTGATACAAAATAAAAATTATTATGAAATAATGTAAATAATGCTAGCATGAACTTTTCTAAATTACAAGAAATAACCTGTTTTTACAAAAAAAGCCATGCTTTACGGCCTGTAAAGCATGGCTTCTTACTCGTTTTTTAATGAATAACTCTTTGAAAGGTTAATTTGTCAGAAGGTGCTGCAGCGCGGCTTTGGCGACCTCTTTTTGTGCTTCTTTTTTTGATTTTCCCAAAGCTTGCAGCTTAATTTCCATATTTGGTATGGTTAAAACAGATATAAAGACTGGATCATGGTCGGTGCCGCCAGATTTGACGGTGTGATATTTCGGCAGTTGTTTGAAGTTAAGCTGGACGAACTCTTGCAGCTCAGAAACTGGATCTTTTGGTGCGGTAATGTTTTTTTCTAGAAATTCGGCCCAAAAATTCATGATAAATTCTTTGGCTTGCTGATAGCCAGAATCTAAATAAATTGCGCCAATCAAGGCTTCAAGAGCATTTTCTAGATTGCGTTTATTGGTTTTTCCACCCAATTTTTCTTCGCCAGAGCTGATTTGTAAAACTTTTTCAACGCCAATTTTTAAAGCAATTTGCCACAAAGTTTCACCAGAGACTAAATCGGCTTGGCGCCTAGAAAGATGGCCTTCATCTTCATTTTGATGTTTCTGCATCAAAAAATCAGCAATCACTAAAGATAAAACTTTGTCGCCTAAAAATTCTAATCTTTGATAATTCGGTTTTTTTATTTTTGATTTAGACAGGCTAGGATGTGTCAAAGCCTCTTCCAGCAAGCTTTGATTAGTGAAATTATAACCGATATTATGACAAAATTTGGCAAACATAAGAAATAACTTACTGAACCTTGCTTAAAATTCTGCCAAATCTTATAGAAGTTGGCCAATTCCAGAACTGCCAGGTGGGCTTTTCATTAGAAAAGAAAATTATTGAGGCTTTTCCAACCAGATTTTCTTCTGGAACATAGCCAACTTGTGCAAGAAAACGGCTGTCTTGTGAATTGTCACGATTGTCACCCATCATAAAATAGTGCCCAGCAGGAACTTCATAAACCCCCGTATCGTCTTGCGGCATATGCTCGCTTTGATCAAGGGTTAAAACTTGTTTTCCTTCGGGAAGTTCCTCAATAAATTGTTTTAATTCAACATTTTCGCCATTTTGTTCATCAACAAAAACGCCATCTGCAGTTTTTTCAACCTTCTGTCCGTTGATGTGAAGCACACCTTGACGCATTTGAATTTTATCACCGGGAAGACCGATTAATCTTTTGATATAATTAACACTAGGGTCAGAAGGCAAGCGAAAAACTATGATGTCACCGCGTTTTGGCTCGGTTTTTAAAATTCTTCCTGAAAAAATTTTGAAGCCGAAAGGAAAGGAATAGCGGCTGAAGCCGTAGGAATATTTAGTAACAAAAATATAGTCACCAATCAAAAGGCTTGGTTTCATTGAGCCAGAAGGAATGTGAAAGGGCTCGAAGAAAAATGAGCGCACAATTCCTGCAAGCAGCAACGCCGCAAGCAAAGTTTTTAAAAAGCCAAATTTTGATTCTGTTTTAGTCATTTTGAATTAAATTTTTTCCGTCCATTTCTTTAGGCTGCTTAATTCCCATAAGATGAAGAATCGTTGGAGCAATGTCGCTTAAACGACCATTTTTTAAAGTTATATTGTGGGTATTTTTACCAATCAAGATAAAAGGCACTGGATTTGTGGTGTGAGCTGTGTGTGGTTGATTATGTTCATCACTCAAGCATTCAATATTGCCATGATCCGCTGAAATCAACATCAAACCATCTTGTGCTAAAATTGCTTTTTCTAAAATCTCCAGCTGCTGGTCTATAGCCTTGCAGGCTTTTATTGAGGGGTTCAACATTCCAGAATGGCCGACCATGTCGCAATTAGCATAATTTACGACAATAAAATCAAATTTTTTTGAATTAATTGCTTCAAGCAATTTATTGCCAACTTCTGATGCAGACATTTCTGGCTTTAGGTCATAAGTTGCAACGTTTGGTGAGCTAATTAAAATTCTGCTTTCGCCAGAAAATTCTTTTTCTGCGCCACAAGAAAAAAAGAAAGTGACGTGAGCATATTTTTCAGTTTCAGCAATTCTTAACTGCGTCAACCCTTGATTTGCAATGATTTCTGGCAGAGAATTTTTAACCGCAATTGGTGGAAATAAAATTTGATAAAAGTTATTTAATTTTTCTGAATATTCAGTGAGTGCAAGAATGTTGGAAAAATTAATTTTTTTAGTTGCAAATTGATTAAAATTTTCATCAAGCAAGCTTTCAGAAAGCTGGCGCGCGCGGTCGGCACGAAAATTGCAAAATATCATGGCATCACCGTCATGCATGCCAAAATAATCACTTGCCACCACTGGCTTAACAAATTCGTCAGTAATGTCTTTAACATAAGATTGTTCAACTGCAGAAGCTGGATCACCAAACTTTTCTGACGAACCGCTAACAATTGCATCATAGGCTAGTTTTATGCGATCCCATTTTTTATCACGATCCATAGCAAAATAACGGCCGGAAATAGTTGCGATTTTTAAATTTTTAACTTGTGATAAATAAGTCAGAGCGCTTTTTTGGGCCACATCACGGCCATCAAGAAAAGCGTGCAACACCACTTTCACACCATTTTTTTGCAATAATTCTGCTAAAAAAATTATATGTTTAATGTGAGAATGAACACCACCGTCAGATAGCAAGCCCAGTAAATGACAGGTTTTATCAGTGTTTTTTAAATCATTAATTAACTTTTCTAAATTTGAATTTTGTGCCAAAGATCCATCTTTAATTGCGTTGTTTATGCGAGGCAAATCTTGGAAAATAATGCGTCCAGCACCAATTGTCATGTGTCCAACTTCTGAATTGCCAATCTGTCCTTCTGGCAATCCAACTTCTAAACCAGAGGTTTCTAAGTGAGAATTAGGATAGCTTTTTAACATACGCTGATAATTTTTCATATCAGCCTGCGCTATTGCATTAGCAGGAAAATTCTCATCCCCAATCCCAAATCCGTCAAGAATACAAAGCAAAACCGGTTTTTTCATAATTTTAATGATATTTTTTGGTTAATTCTATTTGAATATGTTTTATTTTAAAGCTAGTTTTTTAGCATAATTTCGGCTATAGAGTTTTGGTACTAAGTTTATTTTTAACGCGATGCTGGGCGGAATTGCAAATTCTGCCTAGCACAACAAACTGTAAGTGATTTGTACAATTAAACATAATAAAAAATGACACAATTCATTGGCTATCTTGCCGCGATTCTTACCACTATAAGCTTTCTGCCTCAAGCAATTAAAGTGATCAGCAGTCGCAACACTTCTGGAATTTCACTTTTAATGTATGCGCTTTATGTTTCGGGAGTTTTTTGCTGGTTGCTTTATGGAATTTTAATCGGAGATAAAATTATTTGCATCGCCAACCTAATTACGCTGGGGCTTTCTGGCATAATTTTATTCATTAAGATTAGAAGTAAATAACCACCTTTACGCCAAAAATTCCGCAATCAAAACTTCTTTTTTCTCACCAGTTTTGCGATCTTTAATTTCAATTTTTCCAGCAGCAACTCCTTTGGGGCCAATGATTGCTTGGGTTGGAACTCCAATCAAATCAATTACCGAAAATTTTTGACCCAAACTGTTTTTAGTGTCATCATAAATCACTTCCAAACCTTTGTTTTGTAGATTCTGATAAATTTCCTCTGCAGCCTTGTCACAAGCCTCATCACCAGGCCTGATATTAATCAATGCCACATCAAAAGGCGCAATTTCTTTTGGCCAGATGATGCCATTTGCATCATGATTTGCCTCAATTGCTGCAGCAACAACGCGCGAAACTCCAATTCCATAAGATCCCATGTTAGGATAAATTTTTTGACCATCTGGCCCCATCACAGAAGCTTCCATGGCTTTGGAATATTTTAAACCGAAATTAAAAATATGGCCAACTTCAATGCCGCGTCTGCTTGCAAGCTGGCTTTGCTCAACTGGACATTTTGCTGGATCATGCATTTCATCGGCCATAGCGTAAATTCCTTGCATTTGATTGATGTCGAAAGTCTTTGATTCAGCTAATTCGTCAAATTTTTTATCATAAAAAATCGCACTTTCTCCAGTGTCTGCTAAAATGTGAAATTCATGTGATAAATCACCACCAATCGCGCCAGTGTCAGCCCTTAATGCAATTGGCTTCAAACCCATTGCGCGAAAAATTTTGAAGTAAGTTTCATACATCAAATTATAAGTTTTTTTGGCAGAAACTTCGTCAATGTCAAAAGAATAAGAATCTTTCATCAAAAACTCCCTGCCCCGCATCAAGCCAAAGCGCGGACGAATTTCATCGCGAAATTTCCAGTGAATTTGATAAAGATTTTTTGGCAAATCTTTGTAAGAAGTGACGTTTTTTCTGAAAATATCAGTGACCACTTCTTCATGCGTTGGCCCATATAAAATGTCACGATCATGGCGATCTTTAATGCGAAGCATTTCTTTGCCATAAGCGTCATAACGCCCAGATTCCTGCCACAGCTCGGCTGGCTGAATGGTTGGCATCAGAACTTCCAAAGCGCCAGACTTATCCATTTCTCTGCGGATGATCGCTTCCACTTTGCGCAAAACCTTTAAGCCCAAAGGAAGCCAAGTGTAAATTCCAGAAGCAGTTTGGCGAATCATGCCAGAACGCACCATCAATTGATGCGACACTACTGTAGCATCGATAGGATTTTCTTTTAGTGTTGGGAGAAAATATTGTGAAAGTTTCATTGTGAAATATTATATTTTTTATTGTTTTATTATTTTATCGTTTTATAATCAAGCCCAAGGATTGAGAATTCTCGGTCGAGGGGTGGTTTTTCCAAAGTTTCTTGGAGCTCACCCCTTTTTTTTATGATATTATTTCATTTTTTATAATATTTTTCTTTATTATATCAAATGACTTGTTGTCTTTTTCGGGATTTAAATATTTTCTAGCAATTGGATAAGCGCACAAATCAGCGATCTGCATTCCCGCTATATTGTCATTCTTCTTATGGAAACTAACAGAAAAATTTGGCAATTTATTTCTTCTTAACAATTCAGCATTATCAAAAAACAATCTGAGTTGTTCATCTTCTTTTTTACCTCGTGATTCTACTATAATTGGCAAAAGATCTTCTCCTTCATTTTCTAAAAATGATTCTAGATACCCCAAAATACAACCTATTGCTAAATTATATGGATTGATGAGATTATCTTTCTGCCTATCTTTATATTTTTGCTTATCTATTACACTAGAAAAAATCCTAAATGATATTTTTTCCATTAAAAACTCTAAATCATCAAAAAATATTTTTTTTAAATCAGGGACTTGTAAAAAATTAAAATCTCCAAATGAATGGCGAATGTCTCTACTATGAAGATTAACTCCTTCATGATTCCAGAATTTTAATTTAAGTTTTGTAAATAAAGGAACCAAAGTTTCTATATAATGATTTCTTTCTATCACTATAGTTGATAGTGCAAAAATTGGAAATTCTTTATCAATTTTTTCTAATGAATGATCACCGCACTCATCTATGAATGCGATAAATTTTGATGGGTTTAGGTTCATGGTTAAATTTGGTTTTTAATAAAAGCTCGTGCGGCTTTAACTCCTGTAATGTCGATTGAATGATCGAGGTTTTTAATTGGGTGAAATTCTGATGGAATTTTTTCTTGTTCCAGCAGCTTTTTTGCTTCAAGAAAATTTTCGAAAGGAACTACTGAATCAGCCTCACCATGGATCAAACAAATTTCTGGTTTTTGGATAATTTTTTCACCAAGCATTTCTGGGGTGATTAATTTTCCAGAAAAGGAAATTACGCCAGCTGGTTTTTGGTTGCTGATTAAACTTTGATACATCGCCATCATCGCCCCTTGAGAAAATCCGACTAAAAATAAATTTTTTGCTTCTAAATTAAAGCGCTGCAGTTGATCGTTAATAAATTTTGCTAATATTTGATTAGACTTTTTAATGTCAGAAGCAATCTCGCTTAAAGCCTTGCGATCAAAACCAGAGTAAAGCGAAAACCATTGATAACAATCAGGAAACCCACCTTCCCACGGTTGCACGGCATTTGGTGAAACAAAATGAGCTTCTGGCAAAACTTCTTGAAATTCATAAGCAAGATCAAGTAAATTGTGACCGTTTGCCCCATATCCATGCAATAAAATCACTAGATATTTTGGCATTTTTGTTTCACTATATTCAAAAAACTTTAATTCAGACATGCTAACTGTTGATAATCTAGCTTTAGTAAGAGATAACAAGGAAATTTTTTCCAATCTTGGTTTTTCAATCAGCACCGGCGCTGCTGCAATCATCACAGGCAGAAATGGTGTTGGCAAAACCAGTCTCTTAAAGATTATCGCAGGAATTTCTAAAGCACAAGCAGGAAAAATCCTGTGGGGAGAAGAGGATGTTGAAGTTTTTCGTGATGAATTTAACGGTGATTTACAATTTATCGGACATAAAAATTTTTTAAAAAGCGAACTAACAGTTTTTGAAAATTTAAAATTTTATGCGCGCCTTTCAGGCACAGAGCTCTTGCTTCCAGCCGCACTTAGTTTTTTTAAATTAACTGATGTTGCAAATGAAAAAGCTCAAAAACTTTCTGCGGGATGGCAAAAAAGAGTAATGTTGGCAAAATTACTATGCTGCCCTGCAACCTTGTGGTTGCTTGATGAACCATCGAATAATTTGGACAAAGAAGGCAAAATTTTGTTGAAAGGATTAATTCAAACTCGCATTAAAGAAAATGGTTTAGTGGTTTTAAGCACGCATGATGAGGATTTGTTTGATTTGGGGGTGAGAATTAATTTAGAGGATTTTTCTTAACAGACTTACAGTAGAAGACATTGTCACGTCAGAGCTTGGCATAACTATCGAATCACTTTATACAAAAATTCTGCGTTTTTGCCAATTTTTAATTTTTCTAAAATTTTTGGCAGCACCATATTCAGTTTTTCATCCAACTGCCATGGAGCGTTGATAATAAACATTCCACAGGCAGACATTTTTTCACAACCGCCATCCAAATCAAAAATTAACTGCGAAATTTTTGGAAAATTTATTTCGAAAATTTTTTGATAAAATTCTTCTAATAATTTTTTTTCTTTATAGATTATCGGATACCAAACCAGATAAATTCCGTGCGTGAAGCGTTTTTCTGCATCAATTAAACCTGCAACAATGTTTGAATAATCATCTGAAATCAGCTTCTGGTCACGCTCAAATGCTGGATCAATAATTATAAGTCCGCGTTTTTCTTGCGGCGGAAGCTTTGATTTTAAAAGCGCAAAACCATTTTCATTAAGCAACGTAACTTTTTGATTTCCCGCAAAATTTCTTCGCAATTGCACAAAATCTTCTTTATGCAATTCACTAAAAATTGCATGATCTTGCTTGCGTAAAAAATTTTTTATGATTATCGGAGAGCCTGGATAAACCTTGAATTTGCTTGGCAAATCAGAAATTTCGCAACAATTAGTTTTAGCCAAAATTTTTAACAAAGATTCTGGCAAGAAAGCTTCTGCAATAATTTTTTTAATGCCATTTTCCGCTTCAAAAGTTTTTACTGATTTTTCATCAGCCAAATCATATTTCCCAATGCCAGCGTGAGTGTCTAAAACAAAGAATGCAGCGTCTTTTTCTTGCAATTTTTCCAAACAAAAACACAAAACAATATGCTTTACAATATCAGCAAAATTGCCAGCGTGATAGATGTGACGATAGTTCATATAACTTTTCAAATTTTATCAAAGGTGTCAGACACCTTTTACAGAAAAAGTGTCTGACACCTTTATAAAAAATTACCCAAAAAACCAGCCAGTGATAATGTAATTTAGCAATAAAATCACAATTGAAGCGGCCACGACTGCGTTGGTTGTGGCGATTCCAACTCCTTCAGCACCGCCGCGAGAATTATAACCAAAATAACATCCCATAACTGAAATCACAAAGCCGAAGAAAGCTGATTTAGTAAGGCCTGAAACCACATCAATTCTTTCTAAAAATTTGAAAGTGTTGCTGATATATGGCCCTGGGGAAAAGCCTAGAGAATGTACGCTAACTAAATATCCGCCCATCACACCAATAACGTCAGCAACTAAAACCAGAAGCGGCAACATCAAAACCCCAGCAATTACACGGGGAGCGATTAAATATTTGAACGGATTAGTTGAAAGTGTGCGCAGCGCGTCAATCTGCTCGGTCACTTTCATCGTGCCAATTTCTGCCGCCATAGAAGCCCCCACCCTTCCAGCAACCATAAGCCCTGCAAGCACTGGACCAAGCTCACGAGTTATTGACAAAACGACCACTGTGGCAATTGTGCTTTCAGCATTAAAACGAGAAAATCCAGAATAACTCTGTAAAGCTAAAACCGCGCCAGAAAAGATGGCTGTAAGCCCAACAACTGGCAGAGAAAAATATCCAATTTGCAAAAATTGTCGCAAAATTAAGCGCGGATAAAATGGCGGAGTGACACAATGTTTAACAGCGTTAAACATGAATATTACAATCTCACCAAATTTTGCAATATTTGCTAAAGTGTAATGGCCAATTTTTTCAACTGTAGAAATAATTTTTTGAAGCATTTTTAAAAAATATTGATTTTTGCCAATTATTGCGATAATTAATTGTTTTTTATATTTGAAATAACCTTTTTTGCAAGCAAACTGTGGTTAATAAATTAAAGGCTAAACCAAGTTTTTACATACTGACGTTGATTTTGCTGATGCTTTTTGTTGCAAGCAAAAGCTTTTTGCTTATTCACAGTTTTGCTCACCAAAATTTTTTATCTGAAAAAACCACTGTTGTTAAAGTTTTAACAGAACCAACTTTATTTGAAAAATTATTTTTTTCTCACAGCAATAAGTCACATAAAAGCTCTAGCGACTGTTTCTTATGCTCTTCTTTTAATTTACAAAATCAAATTTCACTAGCAGTTAATTTGCCATTTTGTGCAGCAATTTGTTTGCTTATTTTTGCTTTAAGGTTTTTTGATTCAACAAAACTTTCCTTCTTTCTTTGTTCACATAGCTCTAGGGCCCCTCCGAAAATTTCATAGTCTGCCTTTTTAAAAAAGGCTTTAAAAAAAATTGCTAATTAATTTTTATAACTATGAAACATTTCAACTTAATATTTTCTCTATTTTACATTCTGCAAGCAAATCAAACTTTTGCTAAAAGTCAGATCACTCAAAAACAAAATTCAGATATTTTAGACTATCAAATCAGTGCGTCTAAACTTGATTCTTCAAGAAACCAACTTTCAGCAAAAACTGGCGGAAGCTCTTTTTCTTTTAATCAAAAAAATATCAATAATTTACCACAGGCTCAAACCACTTCGCTCAACCAAGTTTTGCTTAGAGCCCCTGGAGTTGTGCAAAATTCTTACGGGCAAATTCATGTGCGTGGCGATCATGGCAATTTGCAATATCGCATCAATGACATCATCATTCCAGAAGGCATCAGTGGCTTTAGTCAAAGCTTTGATACACATTTTGCCGACAGCGTTAATTTACTTACAGGAGCACTTCCCGCCCAATATGGCTTGCGCACTGCTGGCGTTGTTGACATCAAAACCAAGGGCGGAAAATTTGAAAAAGGTGGAAGATCCGAATTAACCGTTGGCGAAAACCAAACTTTTGGGTTCAACCAACAGTTGAGCGGCGCAAAAGATCGACTTAATTATTATTTAAGCGCCACTTATTTACAAAATAATCGCGGCATCGAGCCACCCACTGCAGCAAAGAATCCCAATCATGATGACACTGCTCAAAATAAAATTTTTGGCTATTTTTCTT
>CAZOKU010000007.1:33117-39938 GCA_964580715.1 uncultured Rhizobium sp.
GTTGGAAATTCTGACAGTCGCTTCCAAGTGCCAAATAATCCGGGGCAAAGCCCAGTTTTTAATTTAAGCGGCGCTAGTAATGTTTCTTCAAATAACCTTAATGAAAAGCAAAATGAGGCGAATCGCTATGCAATTTTGGCACTACAGGGCGTAAGCGATTCTAATGTTGATTATCAAGTTTCACTTTTTTCACATTATAGCAAGCTAGTTTTCAAACCAGATTATGTTGGCGATTTAGTTTTTACTGGAACTGCTTCCAGCATTAACAGAAGCAGCCTTTCAAACGGAGTTCAGGGAGATTTTAGTTATGAATTAAATGACCAAAACACTTTGCGTTCAGGATTTTTTGCAAGCACTGATTTGGTAAAAAATGATAAAAATAATGCAGTTTTTCCAACTGACGACAATGGCAATCAAACTAGCTATTCCGCGTTTAATGTCATTCAAAACAGCAGCAAACGCTCGAATCTTTTTGGATTTTATCTGCAAAATGAGTTAAAATTAATCGAAAAATTAACGCTAAATTTTGGCGCCCGCTTTGATAGTTTTAATTCTTACAGCAGTGAAAGCCAGTTAAGCCCTCGATTTGCAGCGATTTATCAAGCAAGTAAAGATACTAAAATTCATGCTGGATTTTCGCGTTATTTCACGCCACCGCCAACTGCACTTCTGTCAACTTCAGAACTTAAAAACTTTGAAAACACCAGCAATGCGCCAGAAAATTTTGAAAATGCTAAAGTTAAAGCAGAACGCACCAATTATTATGATATTGGCGTTTCACATAAAGCAACTTCACATTTAAACATTGCTTTGGATGCTTATTACAAGCAGATCAGAAACCTTCTTGATGAAGGGCAATTTGGCAATGCGCTGGTTTATGTTCCGTTTAATTATCGCTATGGCAAATCTTACGGAATTGAGTTTAGCGCTGATTATAACAAAGAAAATCTTTCAGCATTTTTTAATTTCGCCGCTCAGAAGTCGGTTGGCAAAGATATTTCCTCCGGTCAATATTTGTTTGGTCAGGAAGAATTAGACTATATAAAAAATCGCACAATTTTTTTAGATCACAGCCAAAGTTACACTGCTTCAGCTGGAGTCTCTTATTTATTCAAACAAACCACTTACGGACTTGATGCAATTTATGGCTCAGGAATGCGAAGTGGCGATTTTAATTCATCTAATATGCCATATTACATTCAAGCCAATCTCAGCATAGCCCGTGATGTAAAAATTTTTGATGCAGGAAAATTTAACGCACGACTTGCGATGATTAATTTGTTTGACAAAACTTATCAATTGCACAATGGTTCTGGCGTTGGCATTGCAGCATCGCAATATGGACCAAGACGCACTTTATATTTCATTTTAAGCAAATCTTTTTAAAAAAAATTATTTAATTATGTCATTTTTTACCGAAATTTTTTCCACTTTACAACTCGGCGGAAGCACAATTTATGTGCTCTGCCTGCTGTTAATTTTAGCGACTGCTTTAATTATTGATAAAATTTTTGTTTATAAAAAATTATTAAATTTGCCAAACAAAATTTACGATTTAATTGAAAGCTACAGCTTTAACTGGAGCGAATTTGAACAAGAATTAAACAAACTTCCACAAAACAATCTCTATCGCAAATTTTTTGAAGTTGTTTTGCAAAATAAAAAAAGCCCGCTTTGGTGGCTTGAATCAAGAATGCTTGATGAAGCAAAAACTGTTGAAAAAAAATTAAATCGTTCACTGTGGATTCTTGAAACAATTATTACGGTTGCGCCACTTCTTGGGCTTCTTGGCACCATTATTGGCATGATGAGTTCTTTTAAAATAATTGGCAGCGAAGGCGTGATCAATCCCACAGGGGTTACAGCTGGCGTTGCTGAAGCTTTGATTGCTACAGCATTTGGCCTTGGAATTGCGATTATTGCGCTTTTTGCTTTTAACTTTTTTACTCAAAAAAACGACCAAGCGCTTGACGAGCTAGAGCGTCTTGGAACCAGAGTTATTGACCATCTTAAATTGGACAAGAATGAAAATTAAACGCCTAAAAAAATCAAAAAAAGGACGCATCGAAATCATTCCAATGATTGACGTGATGTTTTTTTTGCTAGCAACTTTTATGCTGGCCTCGCTTTCGATGCAGCAAATCAACAGCTTGCCCGTAAATTTAGAAAGTGGCAAAGGCGATGTTTCTCAAATTGAAAAAGAAATTACTTTAACTATTGATCAAAACAGCCGTGTTTTTTTAAACAAAAAAGAAATTACGTTAGAAAAAATTCCTGAAAAACTAGCGCCACTTTTAAGTGAAAAAAATGATCGCGTGATTATTGCAGCAGACAAAAATTCACTTCACGGAACAGTGTCTAAAGCCATGATAAAAGCGCGCGAATCTGGTGCAAAACATTTTTCAATAATTAGCAAAAATCAATGAATTATCCAATTCAAAGTTTTCTAATTGCAATTTTAATCTGGTTTTTTGCTTTATTTTCTTGGATAAATTTGCTTAAAAAAATTCCAGAACAAAACCAAGTTTCTCTTGAAATTGAAGCTTCTGCAATTGAAGCTCAAAGCCATGAAGATCATGTAAGCGGCAAAAATTTTACTGCAGAAAAAAAACATAATTTAACTAATAATAATCAACAAAATTCTGCTTACGAAAATTTAGTTGCAATTCATAATCCGCTTCCTGAAATTCCTGATGATTTGCGCGAAGAAGCTTTTAACAGCACCGCTGTTGCACGTTTTTACATTGACGAAAAAGGAGCTGTAACAAAAGTTGAGCTAATCAAGCCCTGCAACAATCCCAAATTAAATCATTTACTACTGAAAAGCTTGCAAAATTGGAAATTTAACCCTAGCAATAAAGCCTCTGCTAAAGAAATTAAAGTTAATTTTGAGGTAAAATAGATGTGGCAAAAAACTATATATTTTTTTTAATAATATTATTTTTTTCGTTTGAAGCAAAAGCAAAGCTTACCATCTTTGCCTGCGAGCCTGAATGGGGAAGTTTGGCGCGAGAAATAACACAAAATAAAGCCGACATTTTAGTTGCAACCAGAGCTTCGCAAGATCCATATTTATTTCCTAAAAAAACTCCAGAAATGGTGGATATGATTGTCAAATCTGACTTGGTGATCTGCTCTGGTGGCAATTTAGAACAAAACTGGCTTCCTGATTTACTAAAATTTTCTGCCAATGAAAAAGTTCACTCTGGGAAAAACGTAATTATGGCTTTTGATTATGTAAACCGCCTGCCCTTTCAAACAGAGAGAAACCTCGCACGCGTCCATTTAAACCCCCACAATATTCCGCCAATTGCTATACAACTGCTTAACCGTCTTAAAGAAACAGATCCCCTTAATGCCAATTTTTATCAAAATTCTTATGATAGTTTTATTAAACAATGGAACAGTGCTATAAAAGTTTGGGAGCTGCAAATCATGCCTTTGCGTGGCAAAAAAGTTGTTATTTTAGATGACTCTTGGCTTTATATGATTGATTGGATGAAATTAAGCATATCAACTAAAGTGGCAAATAAAATCGGATCTCAACCAAACAGTTTTGAAATAGAAGCTATTGAAAAATCTTTAAAAAATAATCTTCCTGACATGATAATTTTTGCAGATTTTGAGCAAAAAGACGCCTTATTTAGAATTAGCAACGATCTTCACATTCGCGCAGTTTTCCTGCCTTTTACAGTTGGTGGATTGGTTAATACCAACAATTTGTTTGATCTGTTTAACTTCACAATCAACCGCCTGCTAGTTGATTGCTCAAAAACTGCTTGCCAAAGCTTTGATGCCAGCCAATTGGGAAGATATATCAACTACGGCGATACCAGAGCGACTCAAACTTATTAAAAAATACAGCAACAATCAACAACCCTAAGCAATAAATCAAATTCCACGCCGCCATTGAAAGTTTTAAGAAAAAGAATTGTGGCTCGTCGCAGCGCACCGCTTTAGTTGCAGAAATAGCTGCTTTTAATTTTTCTAAATCATTAATTTCGCTTAAATTATCCGAGCAAGTTGCTGGACCAGCAAACACCTTCCGCTCAACGCCCACATGATAAGTGGCAATAGCAATGTTACTTAATAACAAACAAATATTGAAACCAAAAAAGATTTTTTTAAAAAATTTTTTTTTGATAAAAAACAACTGAAAAAGGCTTAAAAGAATAATCGCAAAAAATGGCAGGCGCTGGTAAAGGCATAAAATGCAAGGCTGATAGCCAAAAATATATTGCGAAACATAAGCAGCAACCAAAGCAAATATTGACGCAACTAGCAATAATAATGTGATTTTATTACTCATTTTTACTTAAAATTTCTTTCGCCAAATCTTTCCTCAACTCAACCGCTGGTTGACCAAATGGATTAATGTCATAGACATCAGCAATTAACATTGTTTCTAAAAACATTTGCATCATTAAGCCACCTAAAACCTGTTCGTTCAGGCTTTCAATAGCAAAAATACGAATTGGCAATTTTTTACGATTTAAAACTTCAATTGTGGTTTCTTGTTCAACGCGAACAACTTCACTTAAATTTTTTCCGCCAAATAAAGTGTTACAACCGGATAAATCTTTAATTGCAAAGTCACAATCATGATTTTTTGCGGTGATAAAAGTAAAAAATTTATCACGCGGACCATCCAAATAAAGCTGCAATTGACTGTGTTGATCGATTGTTCCCATTGAATTTATGGGCACTGAACCAAAACCATCTTTTCCCAAAGATTCCGCCCATAATTGGCGATACCAATCGGTGAAATTTTTTAAATTGTCAATATATGGCATTATAACATTGCTGGTAACACCTTTTTGAAATAAATTAAGCTGCACTGCCGCTGAATTAATTATAGCATTTTCATCCTGTAAAAAATCTTCAACAACCTTTGTTGCACCTTGACGAATTTTTGAAATATCAAGACCAGCAATAAGCGCTGGCAATAACCCAACAATTGAAAAACAAGAAAATCTGCCGCCAATATTTGGATGAGAGACTATTTTTGCATTGATTTTTTTAGCAATTTTAGCCAAAGAATTATCTTGCGATTCGGTTACAAACAGAAATTGCCCCGCAAAATTATTGATTTTAAGCTCTTTAATTTTATCAATGATTATCAAGGTTTGGCAAATTGTTTCAATGGTTTCGCCTGACTTGCTGATTACTAAAAAGAAAGTTTTTTCAAAATTAAGTAAATCTAAACAATTTTTTAAGGTTTTTGGATCAATTGATTCAATAAATTCTAATTTATGATGCAATTTTAAAGAGCTAAGAGTTTTACCTCCAAGGCTAGAACCACCAACGCCCAACACCAAAACTTTTTCATAATCAACGGTATCTTTTGCAAGTTCTGCAAATTGATAAAGATCATCTTGCTTAAAAACAATGTCAATCGCACTAATTTGAAAAGCCTTAATTTTGCTTGCCAAAGCTTGCGAAGCCCTCTTAACTCTCGCTAAAACCCCTTGCTCAAACTCAACATTTTTAAACGATTGTAGATATAAAGAATTCATAAATAGTATTTTATGGTAAAAATAGTCGTCATCTCGATGCTGGGCGGAGTTACAAACTTCGCCCAGCATTTTAATCTATTACTACCTTATTTATATGATAATTTTTTAAAGTGAAGTATTGTGTATTGAAATTTGGTGCCTATAATCGCGCTGTCTTGCTTGTGGCCGGGTAGCAAAGTGGTAATGCAAGGGCCTGCAAAGCCTTTACGCGTCGGTTCAATTCCGACCCCGGCCTCCAAAAAAGCTATTTCTTCCTTTTTTCAATTTTTGGCATTCTCAAATAAAGCGGATCAAGACTAGTTGAAACTTCACCAGCAAGAAATTTTTCATAGGCTAAAAGCCCGATTAATTCAGCATCGACCTCATCTTTTTCATCATTAACTTTACATTTTAGAATTTCCGCAGCACTTTCTTTTCCTGATCCACATAAGAAATATTTCTGCTGTGGTAAAATCTCGCGCAACTCTTCCATCTTGACTAAAAAGGCCTCAGATTGTTGTGTAATTTTATTATTTTCAGCAATAAACTCTGCAACAAAAAACTCGTTCATTGATGCATCATTTACCACCAAAATTTTTCCAATTTGCTTGCGATATTTATAAGCGATAACTTCACAAGAATTAGTAAGAATTAAGGGAATTTTAGTAGCCATTTTCATGATACGCGCCGCAACTAAGCCAACTCTCACCCCAGTGAAGCTGCCAAAGCCGTTGGTTGAGGCAATCAAAGCTAAATCTTGATACCAAATCCCGTTTTCTTGTAAAATCTTTTCAATTTCAACAATCAAAATCTCTGATTGTTTTCCACTTTCACTAATAGTTTTTTTTGCAAGAAGCTTCTGTTTAGAAAACAGCGCAAGGGAAATTCCTGATTGCGTGGTGTCAAAAGCCAAAATCAACACTAATTCACAACTCCTTTCACAGTTGGAACATCTAAAGAGAAGCTTGGGATTTTTACTTCAAAAATTATGCCATCATTTTTTTGCATTTTATAATATCCAGTCATGATTCCTGAAGGATAACGCAAATGCACGCCACTGCTATATTGATAAG
Organism: uncultured Rhizobium sp.; assembly: GCA_964580715.1. Lineage (GTDB taxonomy): Bacteria > Pseudomonadota > Alphaproteobacteria > Rickettsiales > UBA1997 > UBA2645. The sequence goes on from CAZOKU010000007.1 coordinate 39,686, forward strand.
AATTATATGGCGCAATGTTTGGACATTCTCCAACCACTCCTTCGCCACTTACTTCTTGCACCGTTCCCTTTTCATCAATAATGCGCCAATAGCGGCTGATTAATTTAACTGATTCTGAAGTGCGATTGTCAATTCTAACGTGATAGGCCCACACGAATAAATCACCAATAACAGTAGATTTGCTATCGATAAATTCAGGCCAGACCGTAATTTCAACGCCATCAGTGTTTGCCGCGTAAGGCTTGCCTTTAAG
>CAZOKU010000008.1:0-12618 GCA_964580715.1 uncultured Rhizobium sp.
ATCCTCCCTCAAGGGGAGGATGATTAGACTGAGTTTCTCTCAACCAATTCTATTTACTATTTAACAAACACCTTCACTATCGCCTCTGACGGCAAAGCAAAAAAGTCGAAAATTAAATTCGGTAAAATACCAAGTAAAATCACCAAAAACGCCATCAAAAACAATGAAACAAACTCAATTCTGTTAAGATCAGAAACCTCTTTAATATGTTCATTAGAAATTTCGCTAAACCAAACTCTTTTATAAAGCCAAAGCATATAACAAGCCCCTAAAATAACACCAATCGCCGCCAAAGTTGCCACCAATTTATTCGCTTTGAAAGTTCCAAGAATCGATAAAAACTCCCCAACAAAGCCGCTGGTTCCGGGAAGTCCAACTGACGCCATAGTGAAAATCATCGCCAAAACCGCAAAATTCGGCATTTTGTCAGCAATTCCACCCAAATCTTTGATTTTTTTGGTGTGCAGACGATCATAAATCACCCCAACACACATAAACAAAGCCGCCGAAACCACGCCATGGCTGATCATTTGCATAATCGCGCCGTCAATTCCTTGACGCGTAAAGCTAAAAATTCCCATCGTCACAAAACCCATGTGAGCAACTGAAGAATAAGCAATCATTTTTTTCATATCTTCCTGCATCAAAGCAACCAGCGACGCATAAATTATCGCAACCACGCTTAAAGCAAACACCATTGGCGCAAAAAACTCTGAAGCAGCTGGAAAAAACGGCAAAGAAAAGCGCAAGAAACCATAAGCCCCAAGCTTAATTAAAATTCCCGCTAAAATCACCGAACCAGCAGTCGGCGCCTGCACGTGAGCATCTGGCAACCAAGTGTGCACTGGAAACATCGGCACTTTCACCGCAAAAGAAGCAAAAAACGCCAGCCACAGCCATTTTTGATAGTTCAAAGGCATCATTTGCGGCAAATTTTTTGACAATAAAGTGATGTCAAGTGTGCCCGACATAAGATAAAGGGTGATAATCGCAATTAGAAACAACACTGAACCAGCAAGCGTATATAAGAAAAACTTATAAGCCGCATAAATCCGCTGTTCGCCGCCCCAAATGCCAATCACCAAAAACATTGGAATCAAAGTTGCTTCAAAAAATATGTAAAAAAACAATAAATCCAGCGCACAAAACGACCCAATCACAAAAGATTCAATCAACAAAAAAGCAATCACAAATTCTTTAACTCTCTTTTCAATCGAATTCACGCTGATCGCAAGGCAAATCGGGGTCAAAATTGTGGTAAGAAGAACCATCATCAAAGAAATTCCGTCAATTCCGACAAAATATTTTATGTCATAAGCAGAAACAAAACGAAAAACCTCGCTGGCCTGAAAGCCTTCCAGTGCAGGGTTAAAGCCAAGAAAAAGCTTTAAACTAATAAGCAACTCAACAACAGAAGCAAAAATTCCGATGAGATAATAATTGCGGTTGTTTTTAAACCTAAAAAACAACATCAAAACCGCCACCAAGATTGGAAAAACGATAAGAGTAGAGATAATTGGTAACTTCATGAAAAAGTTTTTAAAATGCTAGAAAACTAAAGTGGGAATTTTTATCAATATAAAAAATATAATCAATCAAAAATTCCACTTTACTTTTAGTCGGTTGTAATAATACTGCCCGTAAATTCAAACATTTTAAATCTGGTATAATAATTTTTACTATTCATGCTATCCTCTTCATCAAACAAGCATCAAAAATTGTTTAGGGAAAGGTTGCAAAAACTTGTTTTAGATTGTGAAAGCTATTTTGCTTCAAAAAACTTAATAAAAAAATTTTTCATACCGAAAATTTTGCCAAAAAGCCTTTACATTCACGGCAAAGTTGGTCGCGGCAAAACCATGCTGATGAAAGAATTTTATAGCTTACTTAAAAAAACACCAAAAGTTTATTTTCACTTCAACAGTTTCATGCAAAAAATACATGAACAGCTGCACGAAATCAGAACATCCGAAAAAAAATATAAAGATGAATTAATTGAAGCAGTTAAAAGAATTATTAAAGACAAAAAAGTAATTTGTTTTGATGAATTTCAGGTGCTTGACATTGCTGATGCCATGTTGCTTTCACGAATTTTTTCTTTTATATTTGCAAGCAAAATTATTGTGGTTTTTACTTCTAATTCTGCACCAAAAGATCTTTATAAAAATGGTCTGCAGCGTGAGGTGTTTCTTGAATTTGTTGATAAAGTTTTGCTAAAAAATTGTGAAATTGTTGAAATTCAAGGTGATGTTGATTATCGAACTTTGCACAAGAAAAATTTATTTAAAAGATATTTGGTTTCCAATCAAAAAAACCGTGTTTTGGTTAAAGAAATGATCAAAAAGGCGACAAATGGCAAAAAATTGCAACCAAAAACCATAAAAATTTGGGGTCATGACTTATTATTGAGGAAAACTTATCAAAAGGTTGCGGTTGTCAATTTTAAAGACCTTTGCGCTGAAAACCTTGCCGCTGCTGATTATCGTGCAATTTGCAAAGATTTTGATCTGATTTTTCTGCTCAAACTGCCAAAATTAGGCGATGACCACCCAAATGAGTTGCGTCGCTTCACCTTGTTGATTGACGAAGTCTATGAAAACAAAGTTGCCTTGGTGATTTTGGCTCAAAGCAAAATCGCCAACATTTTTAACGGCACAAAGCTCCCAGAATCTCTCGCCAGAACGCTCTCCCGCCTTAAAGAAATTAAGTCGGACGCTTATTTGTTGGCCTCAAAGGGTTCTTTATTATTATAATCCATACAACAACACCATCAATGCTGGGCGGAATTCTCAATCCCGCCTAGAACTGGAAATCAGGAAAATGAGCAACGAGACGGGGCAGGAAAGTTAAGTTTCGCAAAGGCTTACATTAGCAATGCAAAATCATCCTAACATGAGGAAATATCTCGATTTAAACTCAAAAACCACTTTACTTTCAAAAAACTGCTCACATAATCCTCCATCAAGCTATTAAAATCATATCTTCTCAAGCTTATTTAGAGGGCTTTGATATGATTGAATAATAATTATTTTTTAAATAGAAAATGAGATTGACAGAAGCGCAAACCAGACAAATTATTGAGAGATTTATAGCATTAGGAATTAATAAACTTTTTCTTGATGAGAGCTTACTTATATTGTTACAAAGTACTGATATTACTGACGAAAACAAAAATGCAGCATATCAATTTCTTTCTGATATTAAACATCTAATTGATGCAGGATCAGAGTTTCAAGGAATTGAGCTTTGTAAGCAACTTGGAACGGAGGATGGGTATCGAAGAATAGCAGAATTAAATCAACCTATTCAATTTTCTACAGATCGAGGAGTGGTTAATATTACAACTTTGGAAGTGTTCGGAGATTCTGTTGTTAGTCGGGAATTTGAGGAGAACGATGCATCACTAGTACTCTACAATATTGTAAATTATATTGCGAATACTGGGAATGGCGCTTCAATTGACGAAGGTGGTTTTCCAGGAGTCTTGTCATATATTACTGGACTTATCCGAGCACAACAAACACAAACATCACAAAGACTAGATTCTAGTGCTACAACCGCAGGTGGAGGTGGAACGGGGTTGCTAGGAGGAGCAGGTTCGAGTGCTCCTGCAATGCCGCCAGCAGCCGCAGGTTCGAGTTCCTTCGCAACTGGAAGGCTAGGAAGATTAGCTACTGCCGTTGTACAGTCATCTGATTCAGCGTGGTCTACAGCGACGAGAACTCAACTTCTCCCTGAAATAGAAAATTTTGTTCAAATCCAACTTGCTTACAAAAAAGCAGAGCAAGCTTGTTTGCGTTTGAATCGGAGCAAAAGAAACAATAACAGAAGCATTATTAGTGATTTATCAGCATTGGATGAAGCAATTGATGAATTTTTAGCAAGTCTTCAAAATCGAAACAATTTATGCATTGATATTGAAGATTTGATACAGATGGAAGTTGACAAAAAAAATAATTCATTTTCTTTTTATCAAAGACTTTTAACAAGAATTTTGTCTGAGCAAACAGGAGAATGTAAAATTTCACTAATAATTTCAGAAAGAGCAGCTGGAAACATTTTATATTATCAACAATATATAGGAGATTTAACTGGAATTGGTGTCCAAAATTTAGGTTTAGAATTTGTTATAAAAGAGAATCCTGCAACTTATTCTTTTGAAGATACTGACTTGATTCTTGGTAGAGATGGAATGGCAACTTCAGATGAGTTAATGATAAAATTTCCTACACGTAGTTTTAGTGGCGATGGTTCTATAATTATTAGTTTTAATAATTACAGAACTCAAGTTAATGTTGCATTAAATCGAACAACCGAAATTATTGAAGAGCAACAACTAGAAAACTTAAGATATCAACCTATAACAGAAAAACACTTGGTGGATGGTGTTTTGCCTGAATATGGAACATCAACATTTTCGCTATTAGCTGATGTTATTGTTGATTCTTCAGAGCTTCAACAACAAGATGAAAAATTACAATCAGATACAGCGGACGCAGATGCTTCCGCAACACAAGCAACTGCCAGCGTTGCTTCTGCTGCAAATTCTCGATTAACAGAACAACAGATAAGAGATTCCAGAGAAAAACAAGCAGTTAAAATTTTGCTTAAAGCGGCGCAGCTTGACGGTCGAAATGTTGAGAGTAAACCTGCTCATAAAGCATTTCTTGCTAACTTATCAAAACAATTGGCAGAAACAGAGGAAGAAGAATTAAAAAAACCAGAAATTGGTGATGATATCTTACTATATCGAGAAATATTGGAAAATCTTGATTCTGAGGAGGCTGAACTTGAAGCTGTTTGTCGTGATGTAGATTCACATCTTAATCAAATGATCAATTCTCAAGAACAAGAAATAATTAAATTTTTGAGCGTATATGAAGTCCTTTCTAAAAAAATTAGGGAATTGGCAGGTCTAGCAGCAGATAGAGACACTGATCATAATCAAAAAAGATTATATCAATTAGAAATAACTAGATTAGCAGAAGAAATTGAAAAGTTAGGGGATATTTTTTTTAACCCTGTTATTAAATTTGAAAGAGATGCAACTGATGGAAGTCAGATAAAGTTGACTGAAGAGTTTGATCTAGTGTTTCATAACGATGATGTTAGATCATTTTCCCTCAATTTTTTTGTTAATAGATTAGATTTGGAAGACAATGAAAAAAACTTATTGCGGATCAAATTACAAAAATCTTATTTTCAAGAAAAGCTTGCAGGTGCTTGTAAAATTAAAGAGGGGTTAGAGTTTGATTCAATTTTAACAAAGGAAAAGTTAATTAGCTTTCATGAAGATGAAGAAAAAATCACAAGAGAAATTGAGCTTCTGAGGAGAAATCGAGAAGGTGCAAAATTTTATAATCAAAAAAATATCTCTTCTTTTATAGAAAAACTTCAAGCAGAAAAAATATTCTTTGAAGGTCAAAAAAATAAACTTGGTGATTCCGACAAATTGGAACAAAATAAAGCATATTACGAAGCTTTTGCTGGGGCTATAGATAGTGAACAAATCAAAGAAGCTTCAAGCATAAGAGATCTTCAAGCAAAAATTAAAGTAATTTTAAAGAAACTTGAAGAATTTTCAAAAGAAAAAAAGGCTTCTGGTGATCTTGACATTGAAGATATTAAGCAATTTCTAAATAATTATAATAAAACCTTAAATGGTCAGGATGAAATTTTACTTACTGAAGCTAAAAAAGATGTAGTAGAATTTCTTAGCAAACGACAAGACAAATTTACTTTTCTTCAGGAATTATTTTCTGAAGTTGATGGTGGTGAACGTGCGCAATTAGCAAAAAGATATGTAAGTTTCTGTGATTCAAGAATTAAAGGAATTGATAAGGCGATTAATAAGATTTCTGAAGCTGCAGACATGCCTGAAAAATATCAGGCAAAACAAGAATATTATGAGGAACTAAAAAAAGCAGCTGACGAAGAGAAAAGAAAAATTAAGTTATATAAGTTAACTGCCGCACAGGAATATCTTAGAAAACTTTCCGATTTTGATGAATTCAAGAAACCAGAATTATTTAATGATGAATCCTTGAGCGATTTCATTGATGAGGCAATAGATGAAATTGATGCAGAAGTTTTGAGAAGCAAAGTTTTGATTCCAGTGTCAGAAGCTTTGCAATCAGAAGGCGAAGAAGACAAGCTGCAAAAGCATATTAATGAAGCTTTAAAATTGATTGCTGGAGATAAATTTGCATCTGGTTCTTTTTCTGATGAAGAAAAATACAGAAGACTTGCTAACATTTTAGGTTATCCAGAAAGTAAGGCAGTTAGATTTCAAGGTGTTGCTGATAATTTGACATTTGTAGATGCGGGAGATGAAGCAGAACTTTTTGAGAGGTTGGAAGATTTTTTTAAACGTGTATCTATTATAGAGAAAGATTTGAAAGAATCAGCAGAAAGAAATGGTAGGCACTTGAAAACAGTTTTAGATGAAATGATTTTGACAGAAAATGAAATTACTGACAATTCATCAAATCAGTTTAAAAGAATGATAATTAGATTGAAAACTTTTAGTCAAATTAATAGGTATTCTTATATTGATGAACTAAGACAAATTTTTGCTAGGGGTCAAATTGCAGAAGGACAAATTGAAGAAAAATACCAAGATTATATTGCGGCGAGAAGCCATAAGATAGCCGAAAACATTAGAGATGTTGAAAAAGAGTTACTAGAGGAAACCGCAAAAGAAAAACAAGCGAGAACTTTAAAGAAATCACAATGGCAAGCAGTAAAATCAGAATCAGAACAAACTGATTTAAAATCAAGATTGCAGAAATTATTACTTCAAAAGAGTGCTTTAGATGTTGATGCTGATCATCTTCAGGAAGAAGAATGGATGGCTCCAACAGAGTTAGCAAAAAGAATAAAAAAAGCTAGTGAATCTGGAAATTCTGTTACTATTGTTCCTGAGGTTCTTGGCGCTAAAGAGGACACCACTCATGCTGGAACAGTGCACCGCAAAGCAGGGGAAGTAATCAGTGTAGCGCATTTTGACACATACACCGACTATTGCGAACAAAGAGGAAAAATTATCAGCTCTGCTAAACCAAAAGGCAGTCCTGATCAAATTTCTTTTGTTGAAATTGCAGCAGGTGCTGATGGTGATGTTCATCATATGGCGATAATGAGACTTGGTGAACATAAAACTTCTGAGCAATTTATTTCTAGCACAGAATGGAAAGAAATGGAAAAAAATGCTAAAACATTTTATCATGAAGAATTGCAAAAATTACTTGATGAAAGGCCATATGATGCTGCTACTCAAGATGAAAATCTCAAAACACTGAGTAGAGATGCGCAAGCAAGAGCTATGGCGAGAGTTCAACAGCAATTTTTAGATAAAGCAAAAACACGTCAAGCTGTTTTAGAATTGCAAGATCATGAAGTTGAGGGATTCGTGGAAAAAAGTGAATCTCAGTCTTATAAAGGAAGAAATTTGCGTACAATTTTAAGGATGAAAACTCCTGCAACTCCATCAGGAACTATAGGTGTTGTTGAGCAAGATGATGGTGGAATGGTTTCAATTCATGCTAATGATTATAAGTCAGGGCCGGCGGATGTTTGGGTTCCAGTTCCAGGAATTGAAGGCGGTTTTATCAGAATGAGATTGGTTAAAGCCAATACGTCTATAACTCTTTATTCAAATGGGATAAAATCGAAGGAAGCAACATCTTTTGATAAAGATACTGTTGTTATTGATGAAAATACAATTTGGAAAAGATCTGGTGATGATGGTAAGGGTCCGTTCATATCTTACGGTATTGCTAGTGCTCCTGGTAAGGACGGCCATAGTGAAAGCAAAAAGGCAGCAAAGACAGCGGCTTTTGGAGTTCGTAATGCTATAGGAACAGTTCTAACTCTTGGTATATTTGTTTCAAATAGAGATCTTAGAAATTCAACTGAAAAAGCATTTAGTCTTGAAGGATCAGAGATCAGAGCTGCTTATGATAGAATGAAAATCAAAACAGTTATGACCAATGCAGATGGTGGAATGGTTGTGGGTGTTTTATCTGACGGAAAATTGCGTAGTCGTGATATTGGAATGATGAGAAGAGATGCAATAGAAGTTGCAAAAGAAGATTATGTAATTGAAAAAGTTTATGAAGTTTTGCCTAATGTGGCTTCTGTGGTGGATGGAGTTCAAGCTGGTGATGGCTCTAGATCTGACGTTGGTGCAAGAAGTGCGGTTCCTCAAGGTGCTGGAGTTTTTCCAACCCCTGCAGCAAGTGCAGCAGTAACTCCAATGTTAACTGCAACTCCAACAGCTTCGCCTATTCCAGCTGTTGCTGTTAGATTGTCTGACGTACAACTAACCTATGTTAAAGTTGAAGAAATTAATGGTATTTCTCTATATAAAAGGGTTAGTCAGATTCAAGGACAAAATGATCAGCTGGGAGTTTATTCTTTAGAGCCAGAAAAGATCTATCTCAAAAGGGCTACTGGTTTTCACCCTATTAAGCAAGAAGAATTCGTTCAATTTACTAGCAATAAAACTAATGCAAAGATTTTTGCAAGACTTCAAAAAATGACGGAATATGATGTGCGTTACACGCAATTTGATGAAGCAGTTTCTCAAGGCAAAAAAGCGGTTTCTATATTTACGATTAAAGATGGAGATACAGAAATTAGAGTAAGAAAAATGGCAAATTTTAAAGAAGGAAAAGTTTATTTTTCTAATGAGCAGTATTTGCAGTGTGATATTATTCATTCTGATGCTGAAAATGTTGCAGCACAAACTAAAGTTTCTAAAAGAAGCAAGATAGGTTCTAATGGAAAGGACATAGAAAAAGAAATAAAAACTGCTTTGAGGAGTTCGGGAATGACGAAAGATGAAATTGAAGCAAAAATTAAAGAATTTAGAGAGTGGGAAAAATCTTCTGTTGCAGTTAAGTTGAAAAAATATGACGGCAGATCAGAAATTGTAGAAGTTTCAAAAAGAATGACAAGAAAGGCAAAAGCTGCTGAATTTAAAATTGGGGTTATCCTTGATGGTGATAATATAGTAGATCTTGAAGGTAGAAGATGTCAGATTGTTGGTATAGGAAACGCAGGAGAAAAGGGTATATTAGTTGGAGTTAGTGATGTTGAGATCGCGCAACAAAAAGTTAAAGTTGCAAGATTGTTAAAAGTTAAAGTTAAAAATGGTGAAGTGAGTCTTGGTGATGATAATAAAAAGCTCGAATTTATGCAAGTTAACGATAATGGAAGTATTGCAGAAGTTAATTTTAAAGACATTCCTGATGATCAAAAAAAGCAATTTTTAATGAGTAAGATAAAAATTGATGTAAAACAAAGAGAAACAAAAATTGACGTAGTTATTGGTTTTCAAGATGAAACTGAAGAAAGTAAAAGATCTAAATCCTTTAAGGTTGTGACTAAAAAAGGAGCAATAGAAAGTATAGAATGTGATCCTAATCGTTGTAAATTGTTTTCAAGTAAAGATGGACTTCCTGGTGCTCTTACTGAACTTAATGCGGGTGAAAAATATGTTCTACTGACTGATCCTGAAGATATAAAAATTGGTCAAACACCAGCTGCAGGACAAGCAGATAACAGAGAAGATTATAAAATAGGTAGATTGATAAAAATTAAGCTTAAGGCTCCAGTGCCTGGAAAATCTCCTGAAGTTGAGGTATTAGATGCAAATGTAGAATATGTAAAAATTAAATCATTAGACGGTTCTATTAGCGCTATCGTTCCAGGTGAAATTAATCAAGGAATAATTAATGATGCAGGAATGAGAATGAAAGTATTGAGGCATGATCAATTTAAGACTAGTTTCACTGAAGCTAAATCTTTAACCATAGAGCCAGAAATTAAAGTTAGTGGAGTTGGTATAACTGCTGCTTCAAGAGAAGATCGTGTTGAAAAAAGAGTACAGAAAGCTCAATCAGTAGATGAAGTTGTTGGTCAGAGACAGCATGTTTCTGGTCGAGAAAGACTTCAGCAAATACAAAAAAATATCAGGCCTACTGTTACTCGCTAATCCTAAGTAAGTTTTAAAGTTTTTAGTGAATAGTTAAGGCGGAATTGCAAATTCCGCCCAGCGCTTAACTTTATGCCGATGCTGGGAGGAGTTTGCAACTCTTCCCATAGGTTCATGCAATCAAAGTGATCTTATAAATCAAAATGCAAAATAAAAACGATTATCACACAATTGTTATTGGTGCGGGGCATGCGGGGATTGAGGCGGCTTGTGCTTCGGCGCGTCTTGGTTGCAGAACTTTGTTGGTTACAAAAAAGGCGGAAAATTTAGGTGAGATGTCTTGCAACCCAGCAATTGGTGGGGTTGCAAAGGGAACAATTGTTAAGGAAGTTGATGCGCTTGATGGTGTGATGGGGCGGGCCATTGACATGGCGGGAATTCATTTTCGCATTTTAAATGCTTCAAAAGGGCCGGCGGTTCATTCACCACGCGCGCAAGCTGATCGCAAATTATATAAAAAAGCCATCAATAAAATTTTAGCTGAATATGAAAATCTTGAGATCATTTTTGCTTCGGTTGAAGATTTAATAATTTCTGAATCTTTGCCGCTGAAAGTTCAAGCGGTGGTGCTTAATGATGGCAGAAAAATTTCGGCCAAATCAGTGGTGCTAACAACTGGAACTTTTTTGCGTGGCATAATTCACATTGGCGACAAGCAAACACCAGCGGGGCGTGTTGGTGAAGCACCTTCACTTGGAATTTCTAAAACTTTAGAAAAATATAATTTTAATTTATCGCGCTTAAAAACAGGCACTCCAGCGCGCATTTTAAAAAGCTCAATTGATTTTTCGATTTTAGAAAAACAAGAAGGTGACAACCCCGCTCAGCCTTTTTCTTATTTAAACAAAGAAATTTCAGTGCCACAAATTTCTTGTTATATCACTTATACCAATCAAAAAACTCATCAAATTATTAAGGAAAATTTACAAAAATCAGCGATGTATGGCGGCTATATTTCTAGCTTGGGGCCGCGTTATTGTCCTTCGATTGAAGATAAAATTCATCGTTTTTATGACAAAGAACGTCATCAAATTTTCTTAGAACCAGAAGGTTTGGACAGTGAATTGATTTATCCAAATGGGCTTTCCACTTCACTTCCTTATGAAACGCAAATTGAATTTTTAAGATCAATTAAGGGGTTGGAAAATTGTGTAGTGGCTCAAGCGGGTTATGCAATTGAATATGATTTTGTCGATCCACGCGAATTATTGCCAACTTTAGAAACTAAAAAAATTCGTGGATTGTTTTTTGCTGGCCAAATCAACGGCACCACAGGATATGAAGAAGCCGCAGGGCAGGGGATTGTTGCTGGAATTAATGCTGCTGTGGCAGAGGAATTTATTTTAGATCGCGCCAGCAGCTATATTGGTGTGATGATTGATGATTTAACTTCACTTGGAACTTCCGAGCCATATCGCATGTTAACTTCGCGTGCGGAATATCGCTTGAGTTTGCGCGCTGATAATGCTGATGCACGCCTTACGGAGAAAGGAATTGCCATTGGTGTGGTTGGAAAACAAAGAGCTGAAGCTTTTTTAGCAAAACAAACAAAAATTAATGAAGCGACAAAAATTTTGGAAGAATTAAAAATTTCGCCAAAGAAATTGTCGGGTTTTGATGTTGCAATTAAGCAAGATGGTGTGGTGAGAAATGCAATGCAGCTTTTGGCTTTTCCAGAAATTAATTTTGAAAAAATCGCAAAAATTTGGCCAGAAAAAATTTCTCAAATTGACACTGAAACAAAAAAACAAATTGCAATCAACGCGCTGTACAGTTCATATCTAAAACGACAAGAACAAGATTTAGAAATTTTCAAAAAAGATGAAAATATGAAAATTCCACTTGATCTTGATTACAATCAGATACAAAGTTTATCTTTGGAAGTGCGCGAAAAATTAAACAAATTTCGCCCAGCAACTGTTGCTTCTGCCTTTAAAATTCAAGGCATCACGCCAGCATCAGTTATGGCGATTATGGTTTATATAAAAAATCGCGTTTGCGATCGCAATCCTTCAACAAGCTAATGATTTTATAATAAAATGATCAAAAAAAATCTCTCTTTTATTTTCTCTTTACTGCAAGCTTTGTTTTTTTGTCAGATTGATGCAAGTGCTGCAAGCAGCGCTGATTCCCAAATTATTGGAGAAATTGAAAAATCCTTGCTGTTTGACAAAAATTCTGAACAACAAATTATGCTTTATCAAAATAAAGATAAAAAAAGTGATTATGTTTTAGATTCTGGCAATTCTTCTGAAGATGGTGAAAAAATTGATATGATTGTTGTAAATCCTAAAGTCAATAATTTAGACATCAGAAGAAAGGAAAAGATGGCTTACAATGCTTCTTTGATTGGTCAATATGAGGTTGCTATTGAGCTTTATAAACAAGTTATTTCTGCTGAGCCAAAAAATTCTTACGCTAAATTTGCTTTGGCATCAATTTATCAAAAAATGGCGCAATTTTCTAAAGCAAAAAAAATCTATACGGATCTTCTAAAAAACAATCCACAAAACAAAGAAGAAATCATCGGAAATTTGCTTTCAGTTTTAATTGAAGAATCTCCTAAAGAAGCAATTTATCTGCTAAATCGTCTGTCACAAGAAAATCCAGATTCTTCA
>CAZOKU010000008.1:12628-39410 GCA_964580715.1 uncultured Rhizobium sp.
GTGTTAGCACAAACCGCACTGGCTTATGATAAAATGAAAAATTATAGCCAAGCAATTTCTTATCTTGAAAAGGCAGTCGTTGTAAATCCAGAAAACCTTGAATATCAATATAACCTTGCCGTTTTATATGACAAAAATTCTCAATATGAAAGGGCTTTAGAGCTTTATAGTTTAATCGCAAAGAATTCTGCTGATAATTCAGCAATTCCTGTTGATCAAATTCGCAATCGAATTGAATCGATTAAAAACAAAATATATTCTTAATTAATGAAACGAATTTTTCTCTACGGAAAAGAAAATAATTGTTCTGACATCCACATTGCTTCTGGTTATGCACCGATGGTGAGAATTGATGGTGAAATGATGACAATTCCAAATTTTTCAGTTTTGTCATCAGAACAAGTTGCAAAGCTTTTAGAAGCGTTAATGAGCGAGTCGCAAAGAAAAAAATTTGACGAAACTCTGGAAATGGATTTTTCTGTGCAAGTGGAAGATGGTTTGCGTTTCAGGGCTAACGCTTATCACACAATAGACGGCCCAGCAGCTTCTTTTCGATATATTGCTAGTGAAATTAAATCTTTAGCATCGCTTGATGTTCCTGAGGTGATAAAGTCTTTTACAGATTTAAAAAAGGGTTTAGTGTTAGTGGTGGGGCCAACTGGCAGTGGAAAATCAACTACAATTGCAGCTTTAGTTGATCAAATTAATGCTAATTACACTAAACACATCATATCTATCGAAGATCCAGTTGAATTTGTTCATTACAACAAAAAATCACTAATCAGTCAACGCGAAGTTGGAATTAACACTTTTTCTTTTCAGAATGCTTTGCGGGCGGCTTTGCGCGAAGATCCTGACGTTATAGTTGTTGGTGAAATGCGTGATCTTGAAACCACGCGTTTGGTTTTAACTGCGGCCGAAACTGGACATTTGGTTTTTGCCACTCTTCACACCAATTCAGCATCACAAAGCATTAACCGTATTATTGATATTTTTCCCTCAGAAGACAAGATGTTGGCGCGTTCAATGCTTTCAACCTCTCTTAAAGCAATAGTTTCACAAAGATTAGTCAAGAAAAAAGGCGGTGGCAGACATGCTGCTTATGAAATTTTATTAGCAAATTCTTCGGTTAGAAATTTGATTCGCGAAGATAAAATTCCACAAATCAATTCGATTATTGAGTTGAACAAAAAAAGTGGTATGTGTTTAATGAAAGATTCAATTGCAGAGCTGCGCAATAGAGAAATTATTTCTCCAGAAATCGCTGAAGATTTCTTGCGTGGCGGTGAGTTTGATTGAGAAGAGTCTTTGTATAATATCGATATTGGGCTTCGTCAAGCAACCTCGTCTTTAGTTCGTGCTATAATTTAATTAAAAATATGGTTTAAGTTTGCCTGAATGGTAAGGGCGGAATTGCAAATTCCGCCTAGCACTGGATAAATCATCTTCTATCAGATTACTTTTAACCTCGTTCCTAAAACAACTCACTTGGTCTTATTTTTAAACAAAACCACATTTATTTAGTTGTAACTTTGAAATCCATTGTTAAAAGTATCTACTTCAAAAAATTAACTTTTATAAAATAGTCATGAAATTAAGAACAAAAACTATTGAAACCATCATTAGCGGTGCAAAGAAAAACACTATGGAAAAAACCATGGGCGCCTTTGATCTTGTGTTGTTTGGAATTGGTTGTGCGATTGGAACTGGCATTTTCGTTTTAACTGGTGTTGCTGCCGCAAAATATGCTGGCCCTGCAGTTGCTCTTTCTTATTTAATTGGCGGAATAATCTGCATCTTTACTGGTCTTGCTTATGCTGAGCTTGCTTCGGCAATTCCTGTTGCTGGAAGCTCTTACACTTACTCTTATGTCATATTCGGCGAGTTTGTTGCTTGGGTTATTGGTTGTTCTTTAGTAATTGGCTATGGCATGGTTTGTGCCACGGTTTCTGCTGGTTGGGCTGGATATTTCGTCGGAATTCTAAAACTCGCAGGCATCACAATTCCAGAACATCTCACTAAAACACCTTCTGAAGGCGGTTTAATCAACCTTCCAGCAAGCTTTATTGCATTGTTTGTTGGTCTAATTTTAATCCGCGGAACTAAAGAAAGTGTGATTGTAAATCGTATTTTAGTTGCAGTAAAATTATTGATAATTTTCTTATTTTTGGCAATTGCAGCACCTCATATCAAAATGGAACATTACGCTAACTTCATGCCATTTGGCTGGCAGGGCGTTATGACTGGAACTGCCATAATTTTCTTTGCTTATGTTGGCTTTGATGCGATTGCAACTGCGGCAGAAGAAACCAAAAGACCAAACCGCGACATTCCAATTGGAATTATTGGCTCACTTGCAGTTTGTGCTGTGTTATATATTCTAGTTGCACTTGCATTGACTGGAATTGTTGACTATTCTGAGCTCAACAACGCCGAACCAATGGCTTATGCTTTGCGTGCTAACGGCAGCAACATCGGATCTGCTTTAATTGCAACTGGTGCAATTGCTGGAATGGTGGCGGTTATTTTAATCATGATGTATGGTCAGTCTCGCATTCTTTTTGCAATGTCACGCGATGGCTTAATTCCTGCATCTTTTAATAAATTACACAAAAAATATCACACTCCATATATCAGTTGCTTGTTTACCATGCTTACAACCACAGTGGTTGCAGGCTTTACACCAATTGCAACTATTGGCTCTTTAACTAGCTTAACAATTCTTTGTTCTTTTGTGGTGGCATTAATTGGCGTTCTGGTTTTAAGATTTAAAAGACCTAAACTTGAAAGACCATTCAAATGTCCAGCTGTTTTTGTCATTGCACCTATTGCGATTCTAAGCTGCAGCTATTTGATTTACACATTGCTTCTTGAACATTACAAAATATTTAGCTTATTGATTAGTCTAAGCGTTGTGTTCTATTTTTTATATGGTTATCGTAAAAGCCCTTTAAAACATCAATAAAATAAAGATCATGAAAAACATCTTCAGAATCAGATCAATAGACAACATTCTTGCGGGCGCAAAAAAAGATGCCTTAGAAAAAACTATTGGCCCATTAGACTTAATTTTAATTGGTGTTGGTGCCACTGTTGGAACTGGAATTTTTGTGTTAACGGGAATTGCCGCCGCTGATTATGCTGGCCCAGCGATTTCTCTTTCTTATTTAATTGCCGCCGTAATTTGCATTTTTACAGGCCTTGCTTATGCAGAACTAGCAGCTCTTCTGCCAGTTTCTGGAAGTTCTTACACTTATTCCTACGCAATTTTTGGCGAATTTATCGCTTGGTTAGTTGCTTGCGGATTGGTTTTGGAATATACAGTTGGCGCTTCAACGGTTTCTGCTGGTTGGTCTGGTTATTTTGTCGGTATTGTTAATTCTTCAGGTCTTTTTACGATTCCTGAATATCTTACTAAATCGCCATCAGAAGGTGGAGTGGTTAATCTTCCTGCAGTTTTTATTGCCTTTTTTATTGGATTTTTGCTTTATCGTGGCACCAAGACCAGCATCATGATTAACCGTATTTTAGTTGCTTTAAAATTAGTGATCATTTTTTGTTTCGTTGCTGTAGCAGCACCACACATTCAAATGGAACATTACGCTAATTTCATGCCTTTCGGTTGGCACGGCGTTGCAGTTGGCGCGGCGACTATATTTTATGCTTACATTGGTTTTGATGCGGTTTCAACTGCTGCTGAAGAAATCAAAAATCCGAATCGCAATTTACCAATTGGAATTATTGGTTCGCTGTTGATTTGTGCTGTGCTTTATATTGTGGTTTCTTTGGCTTTAACTGGAATTATCGACTATTCTGAGCTAAACAATGCTCAACCTATGGCCCATGCTTTAAGAGTTAATGGCAGCAATATTGGTTCGGCTTTAATTGCGGTTGGTGCAATTGGTGGAATGATTGCGGTTTTATTGGTTTTGATGTATAGCCAATCAAGAATTTTCTTTGTAATGGCTCGTGACGGTGTTCTTCCAGCTTGTTTTAGCAAGCTTCATGAAAAATATCACACTCCAAGTTTAAGCTGTGTGGTGGTTACGCTTTTGGTTATGTTTATCGCAGGTTTTGCACCAATTAAAACTATGAGCCAACTTACTAGCATCGGAACTTTGTTTACCTTCATCATGGCAACGATTGGAGTGATAATTTTGCGCGTTAAAAGACCAAATCTTGAAAGACCTTTCAAGTGCCCACTAGTATTTATCGTTGCACCAATTGCAATTTTAAGCTGTGGTTATTTGGTTTATACTTTAATTTTTGAATCTTTAGGATCACTTATGATTTGGTTGGTTCTTAGCGTTGTAAGCTATTTCTTATATGCTTACAAAAACAGTCCGATGAAGCGTTAAGTTGATTTTGATGTGAAAGTTTAAACGCTTCATATATTCACTTTTTTTCATGTTTTTTTTGAACGTTAAGGGCGGAGTTTCAAACTCCGCCCAGCTCTGGGACTAATGTCGGAAGACCACTTTGTTTAGCAATAGTGGTTTTGTCACGTCAGAGCTTGTCGAAGAATGAGTCTGTGATCATAAATTAAACCCACGCAAAAACTCTTCCAGCGACATTGCCTTTTTACCAGGTCTTTGCAAAATAAGTGGCCTTAAAACTCCTTTACCACA
Source organism: uncultured Rhizobium sp. (assembly GCA_964580715.1). GTDB lineage: Bacteria > Pseudomonadota > Alphaproteobacteria > Rickettsiales > UBA1997 > UBA2645. Next base: position 17,257 of record CAZOKU010000008.1, read on the forward strand.
TTGAATAGAGAAATCTTTATCAAGAATTTTTCCAGCATTATATTCTGAAGAATTTTCTGCAATAATTTCTGCAGAAAAAATTTTAATTTTCTCTCCATTATAACTAAAGAAAGCACCAATAGAACCGCTTAGTCCGCGAATTTTTTGGATGATTTTTTCAACAGACTCATTCCAATCAATTTCACATTCAGATTTCTCAATTTTTTTAGCATAAGTTGCCAGCTCGCCATTTTGTTTGGTTAGAGAAAAATTATTGTTTTGGATGGTTTTTAATGTTTTTACTAAAATTTCCGCTCCAGATTCGGCTAATTTTGGCGCAAGCTCTGCATAGCTTTCGCTGCCAGTTAATGAAATTTCTTCTTGATAAATTATGTCGCCGCTGTCAATTCCTTGATCCATTTTGATTATGGTGATTGCGGTGGTTTTGTCTCCATTCATGATGCTGCGCTGAATTGGTGCGGCTCCACGCCACTGAGGCAGTTTTGAAGGATGAATGTTTATGCAACCAAATTTTGTGCCACTAAGAATTTTTTCTGGCAGAATTAGTCCATAAGCAACAACCACAGCAACGTCAGCCTTAAAATTGATAAATTCTTGTTGGGTTTCAGAATTACGCAAACTTTTCGGTGTTATAACTTTTAAATTGTGTTTTAAAGCTAAAATGTGGATTGGAGAATTGGTCAATTTTTGTCCACGACCAGCTGCTTGTGGCTCTTTAGTGTAAACAGCAACAATTTCAAAATTTTTATCCTGTAATAATTTTTCCAAAGTTGGACAAGCAAAATCTGGCGTGCCCATGAAGATAATTTTCATAAAATGTTTTAGAATTAAGATTTAGCAAGTAATATTAGCTTAAGAATTTAAAATTGGTATTTTTATTCCTGTGTAAAATAACTTCAAAACTATGTCAAAAAAACTATTTTTTCTTGGTATGATCATCGCTTTTTTTGTGGCATTTTTTGATTTGCTTACAAAAAGGCTGGTTTTTGCTGTGCTTGAAAGTTATGCAGAGCAAAATTATGAGATAAAAGTTGCTAGTTTCTTTAGTTTAGTCAAGGTGTGGAACAGTGGAGTGAGCTTTGGCATGTTTAGCAACATTGCTAATAGCCAAATTATCTTGTCATTATTGCAATTTACGATCTTGATAATTCTTACTTTTTGGCTTTACAATAATCAAAAACTGCATTTTACTTGGGCGCTTGGGTTGATTATTGGTGGAGCTTTTGGTAATGTTATCGATCGTATAAAAAATGGTGCTGTGGCAGATTTTTTAGACTTTCACATTCTAAGTTATCATTGGCCAGCCTTTAATTTAGCTGATTCTTGCGTTTTTGTTGGCGTAATGATTTTAGTTTTGGACGATTTAATTTTTAAAAAGAAATGAAAAAACTCTTAATTATTATTGCAATTTTTGCTATTTTTTCCTGTAGTAAAAAAATGCAGGATGATCCAATCATTCTTCCTCCAAGCTTTGCTGAAGCTCCGGATCCAAAAAATCCTGAAAAAGTTTCTTCTGAGCAAAAAGAGGAAAATGTTGCTCGCTTAAAAGAAATGTTGCTTAAAAGCGACGAATAATTTTATTAACCAATAATTTTCTATCAAATGTTTATAAATCAAGCAATCGCTCAAGCAGTAAATGAAACAGCTTCTCAACAAACTAACAATTTGATGAGTTTTTTGCCACTAATTTTAATTTTCGCAGTATTTTACTTCCTGATTGTTCGCCCGCAAAGCAAAAAAATGAAAGAACATCAAAATATGGTAAACAATTTAAAAGCAGGTGATGAAGTTGTAACCGCTGGGGGCTTGATTGGCCTTGTTAAATCGGTTAAAGATGACAAAGTTGAAATTGAAATTGCAGATGATGTAAAAATCAAAGTTGTAAAAAATTATGTTACAAGTTTGGTTCAAAATAAAACTAAATAATTTTTTTAATAAAATTTTATGCTGAATTTTTCAAAAGCAAAAATTATTTCGATTCTTTTTGTTTGTTTTCTTTCCTTATATTACGCGGCTCCGTCGTTTTTATCGCAAAGTTCAAACTCTAAAATTTCTCAGAAAATACAAAATTTTCTGCCGCAAAATAAAGTAAATTTAGGTTTAGATTTGCGTGGCGGATCTCATTTGATGTTGGAAGTGAATTTTGATTATTATTTAAATGAGCAAATAAACATCTTAAAAGATGAAATAAAAAATTCATTTCGCGATGAAGCAATCAGAGCTTTGCCAGCCTTACAAGACGGTAAAATCATTTTTGCTTTAGATGATGATGAACAAAAAAAATCAGCAAAAAAAATTATTAAAAAATTAAGTAAGCGAGTTGAAATCAATGAAGATAAAGGAAGGTTTGAGGTTTATTTTGCCAGCCAAGATCTTTTGGAAATGAAGCAAAATTTGATCAAGCAATCTATTGAAATTGTGCGTCGCAGGGTTGATGAAAGCGGAACCAAAGAGCCGACAATTCAAGCGCAAGGGGATAATAGAATTTTGCTGCAAGTTCCGGGAATTGAAAATTCTTCTGAGTTAAAAAATTTGCTTGGCAAAACCGCAAAAATGACTTTTCATTTTGTTGATGATAAAAGCTTTACGTCTTCAATGCTTGCTGCAACTGGTGATCTTAAGCAAGTTGCTGATTATCAAGGTCGAGTTTATCTAATTAAAAAAGAGGTGGTTTTAAGTGGTGATTTGTTAGTTGATGCAAACCCAACTTATCACGAAGGACAACCCGCAGTTTCATTCCGTTTTAACGATGTTGGTGCAAAAAAATTCGCACAAATTACTAAAGAAAATATTGGCAAATTTTTTGCTATTGTCTTAGATGATCGCGTTGTTACAGCGCCAAGAATTAACACTGTTATCAATCAAGGCTCTGGTGTTATTTCTGGAAGTTTCACTGTGCAAGAAGCAAACCAAGTGGCACTTCTTCTTAGAGCAGGAGCTCTTCCCGCTCCTTTAACTGTTGTTGAAGAAAGAACAGTTGGGCCATCTTTAGGGCTTGATTCAATTAAAAGTGGAGCTGTTGCAGTGGTTGCGGCGCTGGTGTTTATTACAATTTTTATGATAATTTTTTATGGTTTCTTTGGCTTAGTTGCTGATGTTGCTATGCTTATCAACATTGCAATCATTATCTCTGTTTTGTCAATGATTGGTGCAACTTTAACTTTGCCAGGCATTGCTGGTATTGTTTTAACCATGGGCATGTCGGTTGATGCGAATGTTTTGATTTTTGAAAGAATTAAAGAAGAATTACGTCATAAAAAATCTGTGCTATCAGCAACTGAACAGGGCTTTTCTCAAGCCTTTAGAACAATAACTGACTCTAATATCACAACTTTAATTGTGGCTTTCTTCCTTTATTTATTTGGTAATGGCCCAGTGAAGGGCTTTGCGGTGACTCTTTCTGTAGGAATTATTTCTTCGATGTTTTCTGCAATTATTCTAACCAGAATGATGATTGCCATTTGGATCAAAAAGCGTCGTCCTCAAAAGCTAAATTTGATATAAAATGGCTTATTTAAAACTTTTTACAGGGTTGAGAGTTTTTTGTTTTATTGCTGTTTTATTCCTGTTTTTATCAGATGCTTTTGCCTTGCCAAAATTTAATAAAACCAATAATCCAACAGCATCAACGGTTTTAAAAGCAGATGAGATTAGTGGTGATAAAATAACCAATGTTTTAACTGCTACTGGAAATGTTGAAGTGAACAAAGGAGTTAGCACGGCTTATTCTAACAAAGCGATTTATGATAAAAACACAAAAACCATTTTTCTTGAAGGTGATGTAAAGGTGAAAGACATCGAAATTGGCAATGTCAGGGCAACAAAAGCAGAAGTGAAAGATGATTTTAGCAGCGGAAAATTTTTCAACAGTAAAATGGTTTTTATTGATGGATCTTATTTAACTTCGCCAGAAATTGACCGTCAAACTCCGCAAATCACAACATTAAAAAAACCAATTTTTTCGATTTGCCCAGATGAAGACATTAGCAAAAACAATGATCTTGCGGGAAAAAAATGGGATATGGCCTCAATCAAATCAAGCAAAGCCACCATTGATCGTGAAAATGAAAATATCAAAATTAAAAATGGAATTTTGCGTTTTTATAATATTCCATTTTTTTATAGTCCTTATCTCAAAATAAATTTACCTTCCAAAAAAAGAGAATCTGGTTTTCTACAGCCAAGCTATTTCAGAAGCACTAATCTTGGTACGGGTATATTATTGCCATATTATTTCAATATTGCGCCTAATATGGATTTAACCATAACGCCTTTTGTTGCCTTTTCTGGGTCAAATCAGATGTTAGTAAATAACCAATTGCGACATATGGCAACTTATGGTGAATATACCTTAAACCTTGAATTGGCAAACAACAAAATCAGTTCTAGCAATGATAAAGTTATTATAAACCGCAGTAAACAAAACATTCGCGGCAATTTATTCGGTGAAGGAAAATTTGATTTTAACACTGATTATGGCGCTGATTTTAATGTTAATTTATTATCAGATCGAAATTATTTGCGCGACTATCACAATGGCTATCTAAACTATACAATGTCTAAGGTGAATCTTGATTATATTCACAAGCGTGATTATAGTTCGATTAAAGTGCTAAAATTTCAAGAATTAATAAACATTAATCAAGAAAAGCAAACTCCAACTGTTCTTCCAGTTATTGATTCCAGAATTGAAAGTGATAAATCTTTTTTCTCTAAAGAAAAATATGCTTTAACTTCAAATTTTACTTCAATAACAAGATCTAGCGGGCTGCAATATCGTCGTCTTTCTTTTGTTCCTGAAGTTACAGTTCCGTTTAATGTGAATGGCAATCTTTTTGCTTTCTCACAAAAAATACAAACAGATTTTTATTCTTTAGACAATAACTATAACTATAACGAACCACATAATAATTTTAACAGTTTCTTAACCAATTATAAGCCAGAAACCTCTTTAAGTTGGCGCTTGCCATTGATGAAAAAATCAAAAAACAGCATGTTTGTTATTGAGCCAATGGCAAATTTTGTGATGAGTTCTTATCGCAAGAATTTTGTATTTTTACCCAACGAAGACAGCAACAACTCAGAGCTCAGCATCAACAATCTCTTTATAAATGACAGACTTGCAGGTTATGATCGCAATGAAAGCGGGCAGCGCTTTAATTATGGGGTGAGAACTTCATTTTTTAACAAATATGGCGGAGAATTTGGTTTGTCAATTGGGCAAAGCTATAGGCGAAATAACAAGCAACAAGATGTGATTATTCAAGGATTTAACCAAAATCAGAAATCAAACATAGTCGGGCAAGCATTATATAAATCAGCCAAATATTTTTCAATATTATACAGCTATCAGCTTAATGAATCAAGCTATCGCAACGATGTGAACGAGGTGGTTACTTCTCTAAATCTTGATCGTGCGACTATTTCTGCAAACTATATTTTTCTACGCAGAACCACGCAAAATCTAAATGAAATAAAACAGCTTAATTTAAACACTTCAGTCAAAGTTACACAAACTTGGAAAGCCGATTTTTTTATGATAAATGATTTGGTCAATCAACGTATGATTGGTCGCGGTTTAACTCTTCATCGCGAAGGCTGCTGCACAATTTTTGAATTTTCAATCAGACAATACAACCCCAGCAGCCTTGCCAAACCTCAAAGCAGCTTGAATTTCAGTTTGTCGTTTAAGAATTTATAAGAAACCTGTCTTAATTTGTGTGAAAAAAAGGTTACAGATAGGCGTTGTTGCATAATATCTGCCTCGATGTTGGGCAGAGTTTGCAACTCTGCCTTAACTGTTCATTAAAAACTTAAAAAACTGCGTTGCTAATTAAATTATGGTATGAACTTCAAGGGCGGAATTGCAAATTCCGTCCAGCATTGCGGGCGCTTTTTTTCAATTCCCAAATTTTTCTTAAAATAAGATTTTGTTTTTAAAAATTAATTCTAGAATTAAGCAGTAATTTTAACCTAATTTTTTTATTTATGACTAAAGAAACAACGGATAACTCTTTTCAAAAAGATGTTTTAGATTCAGCAACTCCAGTGTTGGTTGATTTTTGGGCTCCTTGGTGTGGCCCTTGCAGACAGCTTGGTCCGATCATCGACGAATTATCAAAAGATTTTGCTGGTAAATTAGAAGTGTTTAAATGCAATGTTGATGAAAACCCTGAAACTCCTTCACAATATGCGGTGCGCGGCATTCCTTCTATAATGATTTTCAAAAACGGAAAATTAGCTGACACCAAAGTTGGAGCTTTGCCAAAAGCTGCTCTTTATGAATGGGTAAAAGGAAATTTATAATTTTTATGAATAAGCTAGATCAGCTTTATTCTAACAAAAAGCAGATCTTAAAAAATTCTTTGGATTTTTTTGTTAATTCCAGCTCACTAATTCCTAAAATTGGAATTGAGCTGGAATTTTTTTTATTAGAAAAAACACTGGATCCAATCAGAAATCACAAGCTTTTAGAAGAAATAATAAATGATTTAAAATTAGAAATTCTAAAAAATTTCCCTTTTTTTTATGAGATAGAAAAAGAGCAGGGGCTTTCGCAAGTTGAGATAAAATCTATTTTTACTGAAAATTTATTAGAGCTGGCAAAACAAATTGAAGATTGTAGAAAATTTATTACTGAATTTGTTAAGAAAAAAAACTTAGTCGCAACATTTGCTGCGCAACCTTTTATTGATGATTGTGGTAGCGCATTGCAATTTAATATTTCGCTTCATGATGATAAAGATAATTTTTCGCCAGAAGTTTTAAATTTTGCAGTTAATGGTTTGCTTGAAAAAACCAATTCAATAATTCTTTTGCTTGTGCCAAATAAAGAAGATTATCAACGCTTTTCACTAGAACTTAATTATAATTTATTTAAAAAAGGAAAATATTCCGCGCCAATTAATTTAACTTGTGGCTTTGATAACAGAACCTGTGCAATTCGCATTAAAAAAGAAAAAAACTTTGTTCGCTTGGAATATCGTGTTGCTTCTGCTGCAGCTGATCCTTATTTATCTATTGCAGCAATTTTAGAAGCTGTTTTATACGGAATAAAAAATCCAAAAAAGCCAGTGAATATGGTTTATGGCAATGCTTTTGACGAGCAGTACGGTTCAGAAAAACTTTGCCAAACTATTGAGGAGGCAATAAAAAATTTTAACTGTTTAAATGAGTTTTAATAATTAATCACTTTATTTTATGGGCGAGGAAAATAATAAATTTTGGCAGATTTTAGGATCATTAGGTCTTCCTCAAATTCTTGCTGCAATTGGGGTGAGAGAAATCGCAAAATTCATTCCAAGCACAACTCCAAAACCACAAAAAGCGGATGCTGTTAAGCTGAATAAAGAAATTAGATCAATTTAAAAAATCTTATAAACTTTGCTGACTATCAGTTCTAGTAATCTGGGCTGCACCCGAATAAGGTGCTATAACAGTTCCAGGATTTATAGTTTTATCAGATGGCTTAGCTGTTGCGCTAGCAATTACTGGAAGGTCTGCATTTGTAGTCGGCAAAGTGGCATCTTGTCTGGGTTTATACATTGAAGTTACTCTATTTTTTCGGTCTACTGCTGCTGTTTTCTTTTCTTCGACTGAAGGCATGGCAGAAGGCGGAGGAAGAGTTTGTTTTGAATTCCATTCTGTCATGTTTGTTGGTGCCGCTTTTCCAGATCTATCAGTGGCCAATGGATTTGTTGTTGTTGTTTCAACGATTTCTATAGATCGTGCTTTTAATGTCAAATTTGATTTTACATTTGTAACCTTAATTTTTGCGTTTATGCTAGTAATTTCTCTCTTAATTTCGGAGATTTCTTTGTTAATTTTAGTGATTTCAGTTTGTTGGTGAGAAACTTGACGTTGTAGTTTTTCTAGTAATGGCTCAAGTTCGCCGTTAGTTTCCTTCAGATCTAATTCTAAGGCACTTATTGTAGTTTTAATTTGAGCTTTGTCTCTTTCGAAACTTTCTACTGCTTTTTCTAACTTAGCTTTACTTTCTGAACCTTCTACTGCTTTTCCTAACTTCTTGTTTTTAATTTTCTCATTACGATCATTAATTTTAAGTATAGTCGATTCTAAATCTTTCTTTGCTCTATTTAAAGAAGATTGAGTTATTTCTCTATATTCTTCTATTCCTCGTTTGGTTAGTGCTTCAATCTTTTCTTGGTGCGCTCTACAAATTTCACTATGCTTATCTCTTTTTGATTGCAATTCCTTAATATTATTTTTTAATCTTTCTATTAATCTAAGATCTTCTTCCAGTTTCTTAGCTTTTTCTTCTTGGTCTTTTTCCTTTTTATATTTTACATATTTAGCTAAAAAACCTACGACTCCTATTCCAATTATGACAGCTGCCCCTCCTGTGACTCCAGCGATGATTTCAATAAGATGAGAAGCAGGTTTGGCACTTGCTGATGCTGATGGTGTTTCTGAAGCAGTTGATGATTGGGATGGTGTTTCTGAAGCAGTGGAACTAAATGAAGATGATTTAGAAGATGATGCTGATTTAGAAGAGCTTACAGAATTTGAAGTCGAGTCAGAGGCGGTTTCTGAAGCTGAAGATGAATCAGAAGCAGAAACACTTTGTGATCTGCTTCTTGTTCTTGAATTAGATGAAGATTTTGTGCGAGAGCGTGAAAATGTCGCAGAAATTGTTCTAGAAAGCGATTCTGATTCTGAGGCTGACAATGTAACTGAAGCTGTTTCAGATGCAGTTTCTGAACTGCTCATTGATTCAGATTTTGATGCAGAAGGAGTTTTTGATTGTGAAGAAGATTTTGTAACAGTTTTTGAAGGGGTTTTTGTTATTGTAATTGAAACAGAGCCCGACGAAGTTGGGGTTATGGTGACAGATTCTGTTCCACTTGCAGTTTCAGTGGTTGTGACACTTTTTGTATAAGATCCAGTTCTTGATCTCGTAATGGTTTGAGTGACTGTTGCGCTTGGAGAAGTGCTTATTGTTGTGGTGAATGTGGCAGATGGTGTTATGGTTTTGCTTGTGGAAATGGTTTCAGTTGAGCTGTTAGTTATTGTTGCTGTTCCAGATGAGGTTGCAGATTCTAAAGCAGTTACAGAATCGCTTGCCGACATTGACGCGGTTGCTGATAAAGATAAAGAAGAGCTATAAGTGGTTGATTTAGTTTTAGTTCTTGTTATTGTTGGGGTTGTGGTAACTGAGGTTGTAACAGTTTCACTTGCAGTTCCTGTTTCAGTTGGGCTTGTTGTAACTGTTGTGGTTAGTGTTTTTGAGCCAGTGATAGAGCCACTTGCAGAATAAGTTGGGGTTACGGTTTTTGATTCTGAAGAAGTTTGTGTTACAGATCCGCTAAGAGAAGTTGAAATGGTCACGCTTTCAGTTGTAGTGCTGCTTAAGGTTCCAGAAGGGGTGTATGTTGAGGTTGTGGTTGTTGTAACAGTTTGAGTTCCCGTCACAGAACCAGTCGCAGAAAAAGTTGGTGAAGTTGAGGTTGTGCTTGATGAAGTAACGGAGTAGCTTGGGGTGGCGGTTGCTGTTTGGGTTATTGGAGCTATTGACTGAGTTGCTGTTTCTGTAGGTATTAATGGAAGCCTTCTTAATTTTGGCATTATAGTTGTAGAGATATCTAGATTTGGAGTTGGACTGTAGTTATCTAAAGGTAAAAAACTATCTTGTAACACAGATAATTGATTATTGGTCTTCGGTTTATCAGGTAATGTATAAGGTAATAGTAAAAGTAATTTTATAAATTTTCCCAGAAGACTATCACTATAATTATACTCTTTTTTATTTTGTTCCTTTTTTTGATCGTAGTCAGAAATTTTTTTTAATCTATCAATTTCTGTATTACGTTCTTTATTCCGCCTTCTTCTTTCTATATTCTTATTTGACATAAATTTTAAAAAAAATCGTAGTTAATATATTTTTTTAAAATTAACTACGATTAAAGTTTTTATCGAAAGCACAATTAAAAATTATAAATTGCACCAACTTTAGCAGTGTCGATTTTAGCTCTGCTGCTTATTCCCTTGTAAATGTACCTTACATTTGCTACTTGATGATCATATGCCAATTTAACAGACCAATTATTGTTTAAATTGTAAATTAAACCAAGACCATAAATTTGAGAGATAGCTTGATTTCCATATTGTTTTTCGTTGAATCTACCAACTTTTACCCATCTAACATCATAATCAACTAAAGCTGTTCCATAATTAACAAAAGCAGCAAAATCTTTGTTGATATTATATCCAAAATTAACTTTTGCCCCATAGCGATAATTTAGTTTAACAGTGTTTTGGTTATAAGGAGATCCATCCTTGCGATCATGGTTAACTTTGGTTCCTAACTGTTCGAAAAATATTTCTGGCGCTAAATAGAAATTGTTGATATCAAACTTATATCCACCGTTAAATCCAAAGCCAATATTATTATCATTAACTTTGTAAGAAGTTGCTATTAGGCTAGAAGAATAATCTCTAGAAAAATCAGCACTTCCACCATGTATCTTGTGTTTTGCACTGACTCCAAGCAAATCAGCACCTAAGTAAAATCCGTTTTTTGCGTTAGCTTCATTTGTTATAAAAGCCAAAGAGAGGGCTGTTATTAAATATTTTTTCATGAGAATTTTTTAATTAATTGATTTAATATTCATGCAGCTTTAAGCAAGCTTACGAAAGCAAATTTATAACAAAATTCTTCTGGAACAAACTTATTTGAAAAGAAAGGGTGTAAAAAAACTAATTTGTAGCAAAATAGTAAAATGCTAACGGTTTTTAATCTAAAACTTATCCGCAACATTTATAGGTAAAAGGATGTAATATTTCCCCTGTGAAGCCATGCTGAAGGCTTTTTCTTCGGCTTCTTTTCCGTTGCCAAAGAAAATGTCGCCGCGTACGGTTCCTTTGATTGCAGAGCCGCTGTCTTGTGCAATTAGAAGATGTTGATAAGGATCTTTCGAGCCGCTGGAATTTCTGATTTCTGTTGCAACAAACAGTGGAAAGCCGTAAGGAATGATGTCAGGATCAACAGCTAAAGAGCGCTCTGCCGTGAGAGGTGCACCTTGTGAGCCCACAACATATTCGCCATCGGAAATTTTAAAGAAGGTGTAAGCAGCGTTGATATTCATGATTTCATCGGCTTTTTCTGGATTGTTTTTTAACCATTCGCGAATTTTAATTGAGGCCATGTTTGAGCGATCGATATATCCTAAATCAACCATGTGATTGGAAACTGCAGTGAAAGGTTGGTTGTTTCTTCCAGCATAAGAAAGCCTTAGCATCGAGCCATTTGGAAGTTTAACTCGACCAGAGCCTTGAATATGCATGAAAAATAAATCTACTTTATCATCAACATAAATTAGCTCTAAATCTTTATTTTCTAATGCTCCAGATTCAATTTCGGCGCGGCTTAGATAAGGCTCTGAGGTTAAATCTTTTGGTTTGGCATAAACCGGATATTTAAATTGTTCAGTTTTTATTTTGCTGCCTCTTAAAGTTGGCTCATAATATCCAGTGAAGGTTCCTGTGTCGTTGCCAGATCTAGTTGAAACCGAGAAAGGGCGGAACCAATTTTCAAAGAAATTTTTGGTTTGATGTTCGTCCATGGTTTTAACAACTTGCGCTAAATCACAAGTGTCACGAAAATCTGCGACTATGATATTACCAATTTGTCCGCCAATTAAGCGGTTTTGTGGCATTTTTGAAAATTTTCCACAAGAATGCAAAAAAGCCTGTAAAGCCGCTTTAGAGCTGTCGGTTTGCCATCCTTCAATTTCAGAAAAATCTACTTCTGTAAGCTTTATGTTGCCTTTTCCTTTAATCACCAAATTTGGGCCAAATAAACAAGCTGATAAAAGCAGTATTGAAAGTAAAGCAAAACAGTTTACTATGGCATTTTTAGTTATCATTTTAGATTTTTTTAAATTATTTTTTGTAAGAATTTAAACTCACGAATTTTAAAAGTTAAAACATTTTTTATAAATTATGTCTCTTCAATGTGGAATTGTTGGTTTGCCAAATGTTGGTAAATCAACTTTATTTAATGCCCTAACTCAAACAGCTGCTGCACAAGCCGCAAATTATCCGTTCTGCACAATTGAACCAAATGTTGGAAAAGTGAATGTGCCAGATGAGAGGTTAGAAAAATTAACCAAAATTGCTGGTTCAGAAAAAATTATTCCAGTGCAAATTGAATTTGTTGACATTGCTGGATTAGTTCGCGGAGCAAGTAAAGGCGAGGGTTTAGGTAACCAATTTTTATCACATATTCGTGAAGTTGATGCAATAATAAATGTGGTTCGTTGTTTTGAGGATGAAAACATAACTCACGTTGAAGGTGGAGTTGATCCATTGCGCGACATTGAATTGATTCAATTAGAATTAATCATTGCAGACATGGAAAGCCTAGAAAAGCGTATTCCAACTATGGAAAAAAAATTAAAAACTGAAAAAGAAATTGCTGCGCAAATTGAAATGGCAAAAAAAGTTTTAACAGTTTTAAAAGATGGCAAAGCTGCCAGAACCATTGAAATCAAGTCTTATGAAGAAGAAAAACTTTTGAAATCTTTGCAGCTGATAACTTCAAAACCACAGCTTTTTGTGTGCAACTTAAAAGAAAATGAACTTTCTGGAAATAAATATTCTGAAATTGTTGAAAATTTTGGCAAAGAGAATGGCTATCGTGTTTTGAAAATTTGTGCGCAAATTGAAGCTGAAGTTGCTGGTCTTGAAAGCGATCAAGAAAAGCAAGAATTTCTTGAATCTGTTGGTTTAAAAGAAACTGGTTTGGCACAAATTATTCGCAATTCTTATCAACTTTTAAATTTGATTACATTCTTTACTGTTGGTCCGAAAGAATGTCACGCTTGGATGCTAACCAAAGGAAATCTCGCACCAAAAGCTGCTGGTGTAATTCACACTGATTTTGAAAAAGGCTTTATTCGCGCTGAAACAATTTCTTACGCTGATTATGTTTCATTCAACGGTGAAGAAGGTGCTAAACTTGCAGGAAAATTAAGGCTGGAAGGAAAAGAATATCTTGTTCAAGATGGTGATGTTTTTCATTTTAGATTTAATGTTTAATATTTTTTGACAAATATATTTTATGTCTAACTTTCAGAAAAAATGTCATGAGATGATTAGAGTAAACCATGCTGGTGAATTTGGTGCGAAAGTTATTTATGATGGACAAATTGCGGCATTAAAGCTGAAAAAAGACGCTGATTCTGTTGTAATGGTAAAACACATGAAAGAACAAGAAGATGTGCATTTTGACTATTTTGACGCAGAAATCAAACAACAAAAAATCCGTCCAACCATTATGCAACCAATCTGGAAAGTTGGTGGATTTGCCTTGGGTTTTTTAACAGCTATTGTTGACAAAAAAGCCGCGATGGTTTGTACTGCCGCCGTTGAAGAGGTTATTGACGAGCATTATCAAGCGCAAATAAAAATTTTGGATGAAGAAATAAAAAAATTAGATGGTGAAGAAAAAGAAAAAATCGAAAAACTTAAAGCAAAAATTATTAAATTTCGTGATGAAGAAATTGAACATCGCGACATTGCTTATGACAATAATGCTCGTGATTTGCAATGTTTTAATCCTCTTTCGAAATTTATCAAATCAACGACAAAATTTGCAATTGCTGTTTCAAAAAAAATTTAAAACAAACATTTTTTTAGCTTTATTTTTTTTATAAAAAACTTGCTTCTTCTAAAAAAAGGGTGGATCTTTTATTAAATGCTAGTTTTTTAGCAATTTAATTTTTCTTTAAAATACATGCTCAACCCAGAGGCGCCTAAGGAAAACATCTTTGCGCAAAACAACTCAAATGAAAATCAAGGTCAACTTGAATATCTTGAAAACGAGGGCAGGTTTATTGAAGTTGGTTGGTTTTCAGGTTTAAAGAAAGCAGTTGATTCTAACGTTGAAGCGGCAATTGTTTGTGAAACTAAAGAAAATAATCCGCATTATCTTTCCATAATTCATGCTAATAAAAAATTTTATGAAATTTTTGGCATCAGCGAACACAACCTCGTTGGAAAAAGTTATGATTTTTTATTTAACGACCTTGATTTAAACTATACTTCAGAAGATCAAATTGAATATATTCGCTTAATAAAAGATGTTAAAGATTTTCGTCCATGCACCGTTATAATCACTTTATCAGATCAAAAACTTGAGGCTAGCAGAATAAAGTTTAAAATCACTTTTGCACCATGGAATTTCGCTCATAAAAAATCTTATTACGCAATTTTTACTTTTGAAAAAATTGAAGTTGTAAGCAAAGAAGAATCAAGAAAAATCAGCTCTAATTCAGGAAATAGTTCACTTTTAAAAAACCTTGAAAGAACTCTGCGCAACGAAAGATTGTTACGCAAAGTGGGCTCTTTCATTATATCCGACATGCCAATTCACAGCATCGCGCAAAATGTTGCTCAATCATTGTGTGAACATTTAAAAGCTGATCGTTGCTTATTGCATGATTACAAAAATGGCAAATCAACTTTTGTTGCGGAATATTGCAGCGGCGATTCTAAAGCGCTTTTGTCTGACAAAAATGATTCCAAAGCAATTGAAATGCTGACTGATTACATAAACTTTCAAATGCGTTTCTATGAAAGTTTTGGCAGCAGTGGCAAAAGCAATTTGTTAACCATCGCAAATGACATAATTTCAGATAATAATTTTTCTGCGATAAAACCAATTTGTGAAAAATTTATGATTGCCTCACAAATTGCAGTTACAACCACCTTCAACAGCAAGGTTAACGGCGGAATCTACATACACCAAAGCGACAAAAGAAACTGGACCGCCGATGAATTAGAATTAATCGAGATGATCGCAGATCAATTTTCCATCGCTGTTGATCGCTCAGAATCAATTGAAAAAGTGATGTTAGCCAATCACGCTTTGATGGAAAAAACCGTGCAACTTAAAGAAGCTTTAAAAGAAGAGAAAAAAATTCGCAAAATGCAAAATGAATTTGTGGCACTTGTTTCTCACGAATTCAAAACCCCGTTGCAAATCATCGACAGCACTAGAGAGCTTCTAACCAGAAAACTAAAAACCCACAACATAAATGACGAAGGTCTTGATAAATTTCTTGATCGTATAAAGAGTGGAATTCAACGCATGAATGGCCTGATCCACAGCACTCTCAACTTAGCAAGAATGGAAACTGCAAGTGACACAATCAAAGTTGAAAAACAAAAATTTGATTTGAAAAAATTTGTGTTAGAAATTGTAGAAAAAAATTCTAATTTGGCATTAAATCGAAATATCAGTTTGGTCACTAAATTAGATGAACTTCCCACCGAATTTAACGGCGACTCTAAGCTTTTGGAACATTCCTTTACCAACATTATTTCTAACGCGATTAAATATTCCAAAACTAACGGCAAGGTGAAAATTTTTGCAAAAGTTGCAAATGGCAAAGTTGCGATTCGTGTTATCGATCAAGGAATCGGAATTCCAAAAGATGATTTAAGTAATATCGGTAAAAAATTCTTCCGCGCAAAAAACACATTAGCTGTTGCAGGAACAGGAATTGGACTTTATCTTACCAAACACTTCATTGAATTACACGGTGGCTCCGTCGTAATTGAAAGTGAAATTGATGTCGGAACATCTGTCACTGTTATTCTTCCAATATCTTAAATTTATGAAAAAAATTTTATCTCTTTGTTTTTTAGGAATTTTAATCGCGTCAAATGCTCATGCAAGAAGAGTTGAGCAATATCCAAACATAACTGGAAATGTTTTAACTTTGTTTAAAGCAGACCGAATTATCAGCGCCAAAAAAGACAATATTGATGCAAATAATGCCTATCTTTTTATTGAGCCACAATTTTCATTTAACATCAATGAAGCATGGTCAATTAAAACCGATTGGAGATTACAACCAAACAATGTTTTAACCACCAGAGACCAAACTAATCCTGAAAGATATAGAACATTTTTGCAAAGCAATCGTGGCTTTAATTTTCAAGATATGGGTTTATTAATTGAGCAGCTAAAACTTGATTTTCAAAATGATGATTTCAGATTTTATGCTGGTAAATTTGATCCAACCTTCGGAACAGCATGGAGCAAGGCTAAACGCATGGGAATTTTTACTTCAGATTTTACTGAAGACTATAACCTAAGAGAAAAAATTGGTGGCGGAATGACAGTTTTTCTTGAAAACAGTAAATTTTCAGCCAACACTTTTTTCAACGACACAACTGCAATGAGCCGAAGCGCAATTCATGACCGCGGCCGCGCTCAAAGGTTGGATGGTTTATCTGGCAACACCGGAACTTTTTCTTCTTATTCACTTTCGCTTGAAGGATCAAATGTTTTAGGGCTAGAAAATTGGTTTTATAATGTTGGCTATAGAAGCCTCGGAGTTGACAAATTGCCAAACAGATCACGAGAAACAGGCTATGTTTTGCAAAGTGAATATTTATATAATTTAACTAACAGAATTTCTTTGATTCCATTTATTGAAATTGTGAAATTCAAAAACTTTAGCGGAATAAATGGCCGAGATGCTTTATATACAACTTCAGCGGTGATCGCAAAATATTCTAACTGGACAGCAAGCATTTCAAATTTAACCAGGAACATCAACATGGTGAGTGGATATCCCACAGCATCTGGACGCCAACTGCAATTTTCAGCTGGTTATAAATTCACCAACAATTTAACCCTCGATGTCACCCGCGCCAACATAGTTGAAAACGGCCGCAAAGCAGCATTAATTGGATTTGCTGTGAGTTATTTGTATAACTTTTAGTCATGCACCAGCGCTGGGCGGGATTTGCAATCCCGCCCATAGGTTCATTTCAAGATTTAAGTCAGAAGCATTTTTAAAATTTGCATGAACGGTGAGGGCGGAATTACAAATTCCGCCCAGCATTACGATGATTCAGGCCTTGTAGTTTAGCAGCATCATTCGACAAGCTCAGGATGACATTAACCTTTGTGCCGGTCGCGTGGGTCTTACCAACCCCGACTAGTTTTTCATTTAATCATTATCAAGCGTGTAAACCATCATATAATTCACATCAACATCCTGACATTCCTTCCATTCATCCTTAATAATATTATATCCAAACCCTTGCAGTTTCACTAAATTCATCTGATTTTTTTCCAAATAAGCATTAATTTCTGAAGGTTTAAAAAACTTCTTCCAGTCATGTGTTCCAACAGGAAGCCAGCGCAAAATATATTCCGCAGCAAATTTAGCAGTTGCAAGCGATTTTAAAGTGCGATTCATCGTTGCAACAAAAAGCAATCCATTGGGTTTTAATAAAGCAGCACAACCTTTCAAAAAAGCCTCAGCATCAGCAACATGCTCAATAATTTCCAGTGCAAAAACCACATCAAATTTTTTTGTAAAATCTGAATTATCAGACAATTCCTCAACAGTTGCCGCTTTATAATCAATTTTTAATCCGCTTTTTTCAGCATGAATTTTTGCAACGGCAATGTTTTTTTCTGAAGCATCGATTGCTACGACATCAGCATCCATTCGTGCAAAAGGCTCGGAAATCAATCCTCCACCACAGCCAACATCAAGAATTTTTAAACCAGTAAAAGGCTTTATGGAACTAGCATCTAAAGCGAAATGCTCAACTATTTGTTTCCTGATAAAAGAAATTCTAATCGGATTAAATTTGTGCAAAGGCTTGAATTTTCCACTTTCGCTCCACCATTCATCAGCAATTCTAGAAAATTTTTCAATTTCGTTTAAATCAACAGTTGAGCTCATTTTTTTGGTAATTTTTCTACGTCCACAATTTCGTAAGATTCCACATTATTCATCCAATTTTCTTTAACTTTTACAAATAAAAACAGATGAACTTTGTTTCCAGCAATTTCTGCAATATCTTTTCTTGCTTCTTGCCCAATTTCTTTAATCATCATGCCATTTTTGCCCACCACAATGCTTTTTTGGCTTTCTTTTAAAACAAAAATTGTTTGATGAATTTTGATTTGTCCATTGTCAAAAACTTCATATTTATCAGTTTTAACCGTGATGGAATAAGGCAATTCTTGATTTAATTTTAAAAATAATTTTTCCCGAGTAATTTCACTTGCAATAAAGCGCATTGGCGCGTCAGTGATTTGATCTTCATCATAAACCCAAGCTGGATTCACACATTTTTCGCAAAGAAATTTTTTTAAAGTTTCAACTTCATCACCAGTTTTTGCTGAAATTAAAAATATGTCTTCAAACCCAAGCTCAACAAGCTTCGCGGTGGTTTCAAGCAAAAATGTTTTTTTAACTATATCAACTTTGTTGATAACAATTGTAATTGGCAGATTTTCTTTTTTTAAATCTTCAATAATACGCAAATTTTCACGATTAACCCCAACTTCCCCATCAATTAAAAGGCAAATATGATTTGCTTCACGAAGCGCTTGCCAAGCTGATTTAACGATGATTCTTTCGAGAATTTTATCTTCACGCGGAATAAAAATTCCGGGTGTGTCAATTAAAACCAACTGCTTATCACCTTCAATAACAATCGCCTTAATGGCATTTCTTGTGGTTTGAACTTTTGGCGAAACAATTGATAGTTTTTGCCCTAAAAGCGCGTTAGTCAAGGTTGACTTGCCCGCATTAGGCGCACCAATTATTGCAATAAGTCCGTGTTGTTTTTTATCCATCATTTTATTCCTTTCTGTAAATCTTGCGCAATCATAAAGGCCAATTCAACGCTTTGAGAAGAGTTCAAGCGTGGATCACAGTGAGTGTGATAGCGATCGCTTAAATTTAACTCTGAAATTTTTTGATTTCCGCCCAAACATTCCGTAACATCTTGACCAGTCATTTCAAAATGCACGCCACCAGCGTAAGTTCCACATGACCGATGAATTTGGAAAAACGAGGTTATTTCTTTTAAAATATCATCAAATTTTCTAGTTTTATAGCCATTTCCTGATTTTATCGTGTTACCATGCATCGGGTCGCAAGACCACACCACATTATGTCCAGATTCTTTAACGGCTGTAACCAAAGGAGGCAAAAGCTTCTCAATTTTTTCAGCACCCATTCGTGAAATCAGCGTAATTCTTCCTGCTTCATTTTTTGGATTCAAAACTTCTAAAAGCTGTAAAAGCTCGTCTTTAGTGATTGAAGGGCCAACTTTAAAAGCAATTGGATTTGAAATTCCTCTCATAAATTCCACATGGGCTTCGTTTAATGAACGGGTGCGATCGCCAATCCACAGCATGTGTGCACTTAAATCATAAAAGTTTTTGCTATCTTTATCTTGAGTTACAAAAGCCTGTTCATAATTTAACAACAAAGCCTCGTGAGAAGTGAAAAAGCTTGCAGTTGTAAGCTGTGGAACCACTTTAGTGTCAAGCCCGCAAGCCTTCATGAAATTCAAAATTTTATCGATTTTGCTGATAACCTCTTCCGTGCTTTTTTTACTGCTTAAACTATGAGCAAATTCTTCATTCCACTTATTAACTTTGCGCAAGTTTCCATACCCGCCCAAAGCAAGAGAGCGTAAGTAATTCAGCGATGCAGCAGAATAAAAATATGATTCAATTAAACGCGCTGGGTCAGCTTCGCGTGACTTTTCATTAAATTCAATTCCGTTAACTATGTCGCCGCGATAGCTTGGAAGACAAGCCCCATTAACTGTTTCAAAATTGTCAGATCGAGGTTTGGCATATTGCCCAGCTATGCGTCCAACCTTGACAATTGGCTTTTCTAGGCCATAAATAAGTGCAATAGTCATTTGCATGACCGTGCGGAAAAAATTTTTTAAATTTTTATGTGAAAATTCTGTAAAGCTTTCAGCACAGTCTCCGCCTTGCAGCAAGAAGGCATTGCCACTTGCAACTTCCGCAAGTTCTGATTTTAATTTTTCGATTTCGTCGAAAGAAACCAAGGGCGGAAAATTGGCCAGCGTGATCTCAGCCCTTTTTAGCGCAGCTTGATCTGGATAGATAGGCTGTTGTTTTATAGGAAAATTTCTCCAAGAGCTTGGAGTCCAAGTTTTATGCATAAATGGCTTGTATATTGACTTTAAACCATATTATCCTTCATTTAACAACCAAATGTCAATTAAATTAAGCATTATGGACAAAAAAATTATCGGTTTTCAAGGCACAGTAGGGGCAAACTCAAATCTGGCTTGCATCAAGTTTTATCCAAACTATGAAACCAAAGCATTTGCCAGCTTTTTTGAAGTGTTTAAGGCGGTGGAAAGTGGGGCAATAGAATTTGGCATGATTCCTCTAGAAAACTCATATGCTGGAAGGGTATCTGAAATCCACGACTTGCTTCAAGATTCAACAGTTTCAATTGTTGCAGAACATTTTTTTTCCGTCACTCATAATCTCTGCGGAATCAAGAGCTCAAAGCTTTCCGACATTAAAGAAGTTTATTCTCACCCACAGGCACTTCATCAATGTCAAAATAATTTACGCGAATTAAAATTAAATATTGTTGAATCATCAAACACCGCCAAAGCCGCTCAAATGATAGCAGAGCAGGGTGATAAAACCAAAGCAGCATTATGCTCAAAAATGGCGGCAGATCTTTATGGACTTGAGGTTATAAAAGAAAATATGCAAGATCAGCTAAACGACAATATCACAATTTTCATCGTTATTGCCAAAGAACCAGCTGATGTTGACTGGCAAAAATCGCAAGTAAACACCGCACTGCTTTTTACTATTCGCAACATTCCAGGCGCGCTTTACAAAGCACTGGGCGGCTTTGCAACCAACAATGTCAGCATAATCAAGCTTGAAAGCTATATTCCAGGTGGCATTTCTAAACAAGCAAAATTCTTTATTTCAATTGAAGGTCATCCTTCGCAAAAATCTGTGGCTTTGGCGCTTGAAGAGCTTGGTTTTTTTTCAAGTAATGTAAAATTGCTTGGAGTTTATTACGCAGATAAAATGAGGCAAAAATGAGAATTATTTCGGGAAAATTTCGCGGCAGAAAACTAGTTAAATCAGATCATTTAAAATCGCTTCGGCCCACAACTGACGCAAATCGCGAAGCTTTATTTAACATCTTAAATTCCGCACGTTTTTTAAATGAAATATCTTTTAAGTTGATTGATGCTGTGGTTCTTGATGTGTGTTGTGGCTCTGGCGCTGTTGGTTTTGAAGCGCTTTCTCGCGGTGCAAAATCTTTAACTTTAATTGACAATAACCGCGCCCATCTTGAGCTGGCAGCGCAAAATGCAGAAATTTTAAAAGTTAAGCAAGAAACAGAAATTTTATCACTTAACGCCGAAAATTTACCACAAAATGACAAAATTTTTGATCTGATTTTCGTTGATCCACCTTATGAAGGCAATTATAGCAAAATTCTTACCAGTTTATTTGAAAAAAACTGGATCAGTAAAACCTCGCTGTTGGTTGTTGAAACTCCTGATGCAGAAAAGCTGCTGCAAAATTGCAAATTTTTAAAAGCCTTAGAAATCCGCAAATACGGCAGCACCAATTTCCTTTTTGCTATAATTTGAAACCAATGAACCGTGTATTGCTGGAAGGGGTCTTCCGTTGCGAGACGGAGTCTCATGATTGCTGGAAGGTTTCTCCTGACCCCTTCCACATGTTCATACCAAACTATAAAAAAACATGAACGGTCAGTCGGGGTCAGGAGACCCCGACCGGCAATGGCATGAAATCGAGTACTTTGAGACGTCAGACCAGACAACGCCAATTACAACTTAACAATCTGCACAATATCCAGCATCCTTAACGAAAACGCCCATTCATTGTCATACCAAGAAGCAACTTTTACCAGATTTTTTCCAAGCACCTTAGTTTGAGTCACGTCAAAGCAAGAGCTATAACCAGTGTGGTTAAAATCAATTGAAACCAAAGGCTCTTCAACAATTTGTAAAACTTTTTTCATTTTGCCTTGCGCCGCTTGCCTTACAGCATTATTAACTTCTTCTGCAGAAGTTTCTCTTTTAGCAATAAAATTCAAATCAACCATTGAAACATTGGCAGTTGGAACACGAATCGCACCGCCATCCAATTTTCCCTTCAATTCTGGAAGAACCAAGCCAATTGCTTTCGCAGCACCAGTTGAAGTTGGAATCATCGACATTGCACAAGCACGAGCACGGCGCAAATCTTTGTGCGAGCTGTCCACCACATTTTGATCGTTAGTATAAGCATGAGCCGTGGTCATAAAACCTTTTTC
>CAZOKU010000009.1:0-37304 GCA_964580715.1 uncultured Rhizobium sp.
TTGTTCTTGCTTCCTTAATGATTGTTAGCTCATCAAATGGCGCACAAATTGGCACCAGAACTGGCTATAAAGTTGATGCCAGCGGATTGCGCTCTTTCCTTTCACTGCTTTTGCTTGGGGTTTGCGTCAAAATGCTGTTAGACTTATTAACCACTCCTAACAATCTTTATATAATGGAGATTTTAAAGTGATTAAAAGAAAGCTAATAACATTGCTGCACATTTTATCTTTTGCACTTATAACTTTCTTGTGTTCAAATAAATCAACAATCGCAAGCCCAATTATTTCAGGAATTTCCTCTAACGAAATCAACATCGACACAGAATTTCACGGCACCAAAATATTATTATTCGGCGCAAAAGGAGATGCTGGAAACATTGTGGTCGTTGTTCGTGGCCCAAAAAAAGATTTTCTAATCACTAAAAAACAAAAGCTGCTTGGAATTTGGTATAACGGCAAACGCGTAACTTTCAAAAACTCTTACAGCTTCTATTCCCTGTTTTCAACTTTCAACAACAAAACTGGCAGCCAAGAAGCGCTTGAACACCTTCTATCCGAGCTTGAACTTGGGGAAAACAACCTAAACATCCACGGCGACGATCCAGAAAAAGAAGACGAATTTCGCCTACAGTTAATTGACAAATTAGAAAAAAACAAACTTTATTCTCTTAATGCCAATGTTGTTGAATTTCTTGATGAAACTTTGTTTAAAGTGATTTTAGACTTTCCAAAAAACATTTCTCGAGGCACTTATTCAGTTGAAATTTATCTTATCAATGAAGGTGGATTAGTTTCCTTCCAATCAATTCCAATCCACGTCAATCAAGTTGGGTTAAGCGCTAAAATTCTTGACTTTGCTTATCAAGACTCATTTTTGTATGGCCTATTAACAGTCGCAATTGCGCTGGTTGTTGGTTGGCTTGCTAATTATCTTTTTGCTCGTTTTTTTGATAAATAATTATGAAAGATTCCAATTTAACAGCCAAATCAAATCCCTCTGTTATTCTGGTTTGCGTTGACATCAACAACACTTCCAACACTGCACTTAGCTATGCTTGCATGGCTGCAAAAAACGGCGGTCTTGCTGTGCAAATTTTATCTGTCATTGAAGCTTCTTACAAAAATCTAATCTTTGGTGCTAAAGCTTTGGGAACTGACAAAAGAAAAATTGCCGAACAAAAAATCCAAAAACTTATCGATATGGTTTTCAAGGAAACTGGAATCGTTCCAATCATTTCAATACGCGAAGGCGACATTTCAACCGAAATTGTTCGTGAAGTTAGATCCACCAATAATTGTGCAATGCTGATTTTAAGCAAATCACAAAACGCTTTGAGCGACAATGGCGTTCTGCCTAAAGTAATCAAAAAAATCAGCGATAAAATCACAATTCCAGTTTTAATTATTCCTGAAAATTTAGACGAAAACTTTTTAAACTCATAAATGTCGCTATTTCGCTCAATTTTCACAATTTCATTTTACATCTCGCTTTCACGGATTCTCGGCTTTATACGCGACATTCTAATCGCGCAATATCTCGGCGTCAGCATGCTTTCTGATGCGTTTTTTGCCGCTTTTCGTCTGCCAAATTTCTTTCGTCGAGTTTTTGCCGAAGGTGCTTTTAACTCAGCTTTCGTTCCAATTTTTATTGAAAAATTACAAGATAAAAGCAGCAAAAAAGATGAACTATTATTCGCCCGCAATGTCTTCTCTCTGCTGTTTTATGCCCTGCTTTTATTCACCATAATTTTGCAAATTTTCATGCCATTTTTCATGAAAATTTTATTCCCTGGTTTTTTTATTGACGCAGAAAAATCTGCTTTAGCCATTGATTTATCACGCATCACCATCTTTTATTTAATCTTCATTTCGCTGGTTTCCTTACTCTCTGGAATCTTAAATTCCCTCAACAAATTCGCCGTTCCCGCATCTTCTCCAATCATTTTAAACGGCACTTTAATCTTTTCTGTATTTCTTTTCGGATCAATCACCAAAACCTATGCCCACGCCTTTGCTTGGGGCGTTTTTGCTGCAGGAATTTTACAATTTTTATGGCTTTTTATTTTCACCATCAAAGCAAAATTTTTGCTTTATCCAAAAATGCCAAACCTCACAGGTGATGTCAAAAAATTCTTCCGCAAATTGCTGCCGGGAATTGTTGGCGCAAATGTGATGCAAATTAATCTCTTGATTGATTCAATTTTTGCCAGCAGCATTGCCGGCGCAGTTTCATATCTTTATTACGCCGATCGCATCAACCAACTTCCCCTAGCAATGATCGGAATTGCCATTGGCATCGCCCTTCTGCCGTCTTTATCAAGACACATAAAATCTGGACATCATGATAGCGCAATTATCTTGCAAAATCTCGCGTTAGAAGTTGGTTTAATTTTAGTAATTCCCGCCACTCTTGCTTTAACAGTGCTTGCTCATCCAATTATTTCAACTTTATTTGAACGCGGAAAATTCTCTGCAAATGAAAGTGTTTTTGTTGCCAAAGCTCTGCTTTTTTATTCTTTTGGCCTGCCTTCTTATGTTTTAGTAAAAATCATGGAACCTGCATTTTTTGCTCGCCAAAACACTAGAACTCCTATGCAAATTGCACTAATTTGTTTAGTTAATAATGCAGTTTTAAATGTGATTTTTTTCAAAATCAATTTAGGCTATATCGGAATCGTTCTTGCCTCAGTGATTTCAAGCTATCTCAATCTAACCATTTTGATTACCAAACTCATTCAAAAAAAACATTTTTATTTTGAAAAAGATTTTGGCAAAAAATTCCTCATCATCCTTCTGCCCTCACTGATTATGTTTATCACACTTTATATTTTAAAACAATTTTTTGCACATAACGAACAGTTAAACAAAATTATCGAATTAACCATCATGATTTCTGCAGGACTAGCAGTTTACGCAATCTCTGCTTACTTCTGCGGCAGTTTTGCAATTTTAAGCAAATCAAATTTATTTAAACGCCGAAAAAATGACCCAGTCCCATCAACATAAAAAAAATTCTTCACCCTGCCCTTATTTTCCTTCATGCGGCGGTTGTGATTTTTTAGACCTTTCAACAGAAGAATATCAGCTTGCAAAGAAAAAAATTCTTACTGATTTATTTTTATCAAAAAACATAACCCTTCCAGAAGCAAGGTGGATCTGGACTGGATCGCATTCACGCAGAAAAGTCACCTTTCAAATTGATAAAGAAAATAATCTCGGATTTTTCACCAAAAAAACTAATTCCATCATTAAAGTTTCCAATTGTTTTGTTGCAGAACCAGAAATTTCTAACTTCATTTTGCATTTGCAAAATTTTCTTAAAAAACAAGAGCAAAATTTTTACAATCAAACAATTTTAACTTTATTTGATAATGGTTTAGATCTGGTATTTACCGCTAAAAACGCTCCAAATTTTTTACAAGAAAACAAATTAATTGAATTTGGCAAAACTCATCAAATCAATGTTTCTTATCGCATAAAACAGCAAACAATTCCAATTTTTCAAATTAGAAAAAACCAAATTTTTTATCCAGATTTTAAAATTAATTTGGATTCCGACATATTCATTCAAGCAACAAAATCAGGCCTTGATAACATTAAAAAAATCTGTGTTGAAGAAATTATAAATTTCACTAATTCATCAAAATTAAAACCATCACAAATCAAAGCAATTGATCTTTACGCTGGATTTGGCGCTTATAGCTTTGCAATCTGCAATAATGTCGGACAAGTTTTTGCTGTTGAAGGAATGTCACAAATGACTGACTTAATCAAAGAAAACGCTGCTGCAAACAACTTATCCAATAAAATAAAAGCAATAAATCGCGATTTATTTACCAACCCAATTGATTATAAAGAACTAAAAGAATTTAATTTCGCCATCATCAATCCACCTAGAAACGGCGCATCTCCACAAATTTTAGAAATCGCCAAATCAGAAATAAAAAATTTAATTTACGTCTCCTGCAATCCACAAAGCTTTGCAACTGACGCCCAAATGCTTCTTAAACACAATTTCCAAATCACCAACCTCCACGCCCTCGACCAATTCTACAGCACCAAACACCTAGAACTAATCGCGGTTTTTAAAAGATAAATCCCACTATCATAAACACTCGTTGCTGGTGCCTCGGCGCTGGGCGGAGTCTCCTGACTCCGCCCACACGTTCAAGCCAAGCTACACTAACAACATAAACAATCAGTTCTACCAAAACCAGCAACAAAAAGCTTAATTCCACCTTGCAAGATAAGCCCAAACAGCCTAAAATCACACCATAGCATTATCAAAAATTACTTTTTTAAAAAACCATGAAACCAAACAAAAAACTTGGCAAAATTCCAAGCTGGAATTTATCCGATTTTTATTCTTCGATTAAAGACAAAAAAATCACACAAGAGCTAGAACAAATTGCACAAGACACCAAAAACTTCACCAAAAAATTCTACCAAAAAATCAAAAACTTAAGCGAAAAAGAATTAATCACAGCAATTAAGCAATATGAAGATCTCTCTGAAAAAATCGGCAAGATCAGCAGCTATTCTTATTTAATCTATGCTGAAAATCTTTCCAAGCAAGAAAACATCGCCTTTTATCAAAATATCAGCGAAGAATTAAGCAAATTCGAATCAAAACTATTATTCTTCACTATCGAATTAAATGAAATTTCTGAAGAAAAAATCAGCAAAATTAATTTCGGCAAATATCAACCATTCATCCGCGACATCAGAGCTTTCAGAAAGCATCAACTTTCTGAAGAATTAGAAAAACTTTCTTTAGAAAAAGGCATCACTGGACGCGCTGCCTTCGTGAGATTATTTGACGAAATCGTCAATAATTTGAAATTCACCTATCGCAAAAAAACCCTAAATTCACAGCAGATTTTTGATTTAATGTCAAACCCGCTTGAAAAAAATCGTAAAGATGCTGCAAAAGCAATTGGCAAAACTCTCAAAGAAAATTCCAAAACTTTTGCTTTCATCACCAACATTCTCGCCAAAGACAAAGCAGTCGACGATGAATGGCGTAAATTTGAAAAACCCATCTCAGCGCGCAATTTAAGCAATTTTGTTGAAGATGAAGTAGTTGAAACTATGGTTGAAACCATCAAAAAAAATTACCAAAAAACCTCTCACCGCTATTACAAAATCAAAGCCAAAATTCTCGGCAAAAAAACCATGAATTATTGGGACAAAAACGCCCCA
Source organism: uncultured Rhizobium sp. (assembly GCA_964580715.1). Lineage (GTDB taxonomy): Bacteria > Pseudomonadota > Alphaproteobacteria > Rickettsiales > UBA1997 > UBA2645. The sequence goes on from CAZOKU010000009.1 coordinate 5,203, forward strand.
CTTTCAAACAAAGAAAATCAAATAATTCCATGGCAAGATGCCAAAACAATGGTGTTAGAAGCCTATGAAGAATTTCACCCAGAAATGCGCAAAATTGGCGAAATATTTTTCAACAAAGATTGGATCGATGCTGAAGTTAGAAACGGTAAAGATTCTGGTGCATTTTCTCACCCAACAACTCCTTCCGTTCACCCTTACATTTTAATGAATTATCAAGGAAAAATTCTTGATGTCATGACTTTAGCTCATGAACTTGGCCACGGCGTTCACCAATATCTGGCAAGAGCTCAAGGCGCTTTAATGTGCGGAACTCCGCTCACCTTGGCTGAAACTGCTTCAGTTTTTGGCGAACAATTAACTTTCCAAAAAATTCTAAAAAACGAAAAAAACCCACAAAAGAAAAAATTCATCATCGCAAGCAAAATTGAAGACATGTTAAACACCGCAATCAGACAAATCGCCTTTCTAGAATTTGAGAAAAAAGTTCACAATGCCAGAAAAAATGGTGAAATTCCTTTAGAAAAAATTTGTGAATTTTGGCTAGAAGTGCAAAAAGAAAGCCTTGGCAATGCTTTCAAATTTGAAGATGAATATAAATTTTTCTGGTCTTATATTCCACATTTCATTCACTCGCCTTTTTATGTTTATGCCTATGCTTTCGGAGATTGCTTGGTAAATTCACTTTACGGCGTTTATAAATCTGGCAAAATAAAAAATTTTCCAGAGAAATACCTAGAAATGCTCAAAGCTGGTGGAACTAAGCATCACAAAGAATTGCTTGCGCCATTCGGTCTTTCCGCTCACGATCCTAAGTTCTGGCAAGCTGGTCTGGATGTGATTATAAACCATATTAACGAGTTAGAAAAATATGATTGATACAAATTACGCAGAATCATTATTCAATTTCCTTTACGGCACAACCAACGGATACGACGTTTCAAGACAAGCTCGTCTTGATTTCAGCGGCGACACTTCAAACTTCCTTTATGGCGAGCTTCCCTTCAACACAGCAAAATCCGTAATTGAATTCGTTCAACCAAAATCTGGCGGAAATTTCTATGATTTAGGCTCTGGCACTGGCCGAGTTGTTATGCTTGCCCACCTACTTTTCGATTTCAAAAAAACGAGTGGAATCGAACTTTTAGACGGCCTTCATAACAAAGCTGGAGAGATCAAAAAAATCTTTGACACCAACATCAAACCACAAATCGCAGACCATATTAAAGACCGCGAACTAAATTTCATCAAAGGCGATTTGTTTAAAAATGACTATAGCGATGCTGATGTAATTTTCATGAATCACCCAATCAAAGATTCCGACTTATTCTTACAGCTAGAAGAAAAATTAGTAAATGAATTAAAACCAGGAGCAAAAATCATCACCATCATCCGCTCCCTAAAAAACCCCAAATTCAAACGCCTCGACAGCAAAACCTATAAATTCAGCTGGGGAGACTCCACCGCCCATTTCTTCGAAGTTTAAACACCAGTTCGGGATAAAAATGTGTGAAAACAATTGCTTTTTTATCCCGAATTGGCGTTAGAAGTATTCCCCTAAACAAACATCACCATTTGCCGCTAGCGCCAGCGCCACCGCTTTTTCCACCTCCAGTGCCAACTTTTCCATCAACATAATCTTTTTTCCTGATAAACAAAGGCATTAAAAAAACCGCGATAGGATAGCGAGGAGCAATTCTTACCAAAAATGAGCTTTTTATTGATAATGATCTCAATATTTTTGTAACTAAAACTATTAAAATAATAGAATATAAAAAAGAAAGTCTGCTTTCAATTAAAAACAATCCACAAATCAAATTTAATAAATAATGAAAAATAACAGAAACCATTGAGAATAAGAACTCCAAACCTTTAGAACCTTTTTTTAAAATAAGACCTATATCTTCTTGATCTACTAAATTATTTTCTTTATTCAAATGAAAAATAGCTTCTTTATCAACGAAATTTTGCGCAATTTTGCCTTTACTCCTTGCACTATCAACTGCAGATAAACAAAAAATAAAATTGATTATCAAGGTCACAAACACCAAAAACATAAATGCAACAGAAGAGGGAAGCTTATTCTTTTTTAAACCGCTGCAATGATTTTCAACACCATTTGCAGCAGCTACACAATCCTTATCAGCAACAACTTTCTTAACCTGTTTTCCTTGAGCAAAATAAGACAAGTTAGAAAACTCTTGTGCTACAGTTTGTCTTCCAAGACTTGTTTCTATGGTTGTAATAATGCCTTTAACACCATTTTCTATGCCAAGATAATATTGACCAGTCTTAAAATCAGGAACAATAAAACGATCAATAACTGATTTACTTTGAATATCTGTCAAAACCCCTTCTAAACCATAGCCAACCTCGATTCTAACTGTCTTCTCACCAACAGCAACCACCAACAAAACCCCATTATCTTGATATTTTTTACCAATGCCTTTTTTAGCAAAATAAACCTCTGCAAAATCTTCCATCGTAGAATCTTCTAGACTCTTCACCACAACAACAGAAACCTCATTACCAGAACGCGCTTCATAACGCCGAACAAGATTTTCTAAAAACAATTTTTGATCAGCAGTAATAACATTTGCATAGTCATTAATATAAGAGCCATCTACAGTTTCTGCCTTTAACGACTTAAAAGAAAAAAGAGAAAATAAAACTATGTATAATAAAAATAAAAAATTTCTCACAGCGAAATTCTAAAATTTAATTTCTGGCGCTTTTGCCGCTAGTTTGTCGGCTTCAAAATAGGTTTTATTTTGGAAATTAAATAATCCAGCAATCACCCCAGACGGAAATTTTCTAATCGCAACATTAAATTCCATAGCGAGATCATTATATCGTTTACGCTCAACACTGATACGATTTTCAGTGCCTTCAAAAGAAACCATCCACATTTGCACACTTTCAGAAGATTTTAAATCTGGATATTTTTCAACCACCATCAAAAGACGTGACAAAGAGCTGTCCAAACTACTTGCTGCACTAATTTTTTGGTCAGCAGTTGTTGCTCCAGAATATCTAGTTCTGGCTTCAGCAATTTCACCGAAAACTTCTTTTTCTTGTGTCATCAATCCTTTTACAGATTCAAGCAACCTCGGAATCAAATCAAAACGCCTTTGATATTGCACCTCAACTTGCGCCAATTGATTTGCAACCGCCGCATCAAGCACTATAAATCTATTATAAACTTTCACCAGATAAAGCACCAAAAACAACAACGTAAAACCCAGCGCTAAATAGCGCTTATTTTCCAAAATTTTTGCAATAATAATTTCTTTATAATTACCCATAAAAAACACCTTTATTATTAGAAACCAAGTGAACCACTTTTATTGCGATTTTTATATTATGCAACGAAAAATGGGTCAGACTAACCAAAGTCTGACCCATTTAGGATGATAATCCTTTTTTACACCAAAAAAATTATTTCATCAATTTGTTAAGACTGCTCTTAACAAATTGACTCCTACAGTAAGGCTAAAAACGCTTTAGCGTTTTTAATGTTTCGACGAGCATTGCTCTAAGGATTTTAAGATGGATGCGAGGCATGCAAGGCAGCAACTGCGCAAATGTATTTTACATACATGCGCAAAGTTGCTGACCGCAGCATAACGAAGCAGACGCTTAAAAGCCGACGAGCAATTAAAATCCGCCCATGCCGCCCATACCACCCATGCCAGCCATCGGATTTCCACCGCCATGGCTGTGGCCTTCTTCTTTCTTCTCGATAATACCAGCTTCAGTTGTAATCAACAATCCAGCAACTGATGCCGCATCTTCTAAAGCAGTTCTAACCACTTTTGCTGGGTCAATGATTCCAGATTTGAACATATCAACATATTTGTTGTTTTGCGCATCATAACCATAAGAAGCTTCTTTTTTAGACATCACTTCATTAGCCACCACCGCGCCATCAAATCCAGCATTTTCAGCAATTTGACGGATTGGCGCTTGGATAACTTTTTTGATGATGTTGATACCAGTATTTTGATCTTCATTATCACCTTTTAATTTATCCAGAGCATGTCCCGCAAAAAGCAGCGCTGATCCACCACCAGCAACAATGCCTTCCTGCATTGCCGCGCGAGTTGCTGCCAAAGCATCGTCAACGCGATCTTTTTTCTCTTTAACCGCAACTTCAGTGGTCCCGCCAACTTTGATGATAGCAACGCCACCAGAAAGTTTAGCTAATCTTTCTTGCAATTTTTCGCGATCATAATCAGAAGAAGTTTCTTCCATCTGCTGTTTAATTGACGCACAACGAGTTTTCACATCGGCGTTTTTTCCAGCACCATCAACGATAGTTGTGTTTTCTTTGTCGATAATAATTTTTTTAGCTTGTCCAAGTTGGTTAACTGCGACAGTTTCAAGCTTCATGCCCAGATCTTCAGAAATCAACTGGCCACCAGTTAAAACTGCAATATCTTCCATAATTGATTTTCTGCGATCACCAAAACCAGGGGCTTTCACCGCCGCGATTTTCAAGCCACCACGAAGTTTATTCACCACTAAAGCCGCTAAAGCTTCACCTTCAACATCTTCAGCAATAATTAAAAGTGGACGACCAGATTGCACCACTGCCTCAAGCAATGGAACCATTGGTTGCAAGTTAGAAATTTTCTTCTCAAACAATAAAATGAAGGCATTTTCAAGTTCAACCGTCATTTTTTCACCATTAGTGATGAAGTAAGGAGAAAGATAACCACGATCAAAATTCATTCCTTCAACCACGTTAACTTCAAATTCTAAACCTTTAGCTTCCTCAACAGTGATTGGGCTGTCAGGGCCAACTTTTTGCACTGCTTCCGCGATTTTTTTACCAACTTCAGAATCACCATTAGCAGAAATTGTTGCAACTTGTGCAACTTCTTCTTTATTGCTAACTTTCTTGCTCATTTTAGCCAATTCTTTAACCAAAGCATCAACCGCTAGGTCAATTCCGCGTTTAAGATCCATCGGATTAATTCCCGCAGCGACTGCTTTCACGCCTTCACGAACGATTGCTTGAGCTAAAACGGTTGAAGTTGTGGTTCCATCACCCGCAACATCATTGGTTTTAGAAGCAACTTCTTTGATCATTTGTGCGCCCATATTTTGAAACTTGTCTGCCAATTCAATTTCTTTAGCAACAGTTACGCCATCTTTTGTGATGCGTGGAGCACCAAATGATTTTTCAATTACCACATTACGACCTTTTGGTCCTAGTGTAACTTTTACTGCATTTGCAATTAAATCAACGCCTTCAACGATTTTGGTTCTAGCGTCAGTTCCAAACAAAATTTCTTTTGCTGCCATAGTTTATTTCTCCTTAAAATTATATAAATTATTCAATAATAGCCAAAATATCTGACTCTTTCAAAATGATAACTTCTTCGCCATCAAGTTTAACTTCGGTTCCGCCCCATTTTGCGAATAAAACACGATCGCCTTTTTTAACGTCTAAGGCAACTCTTTTGCCATTTTCAGCGATCAAACCTTCTCCTACAGCAACAACTTTGCCTTCTTGCGGTTTGTCTTTTGCAGTATCTGGAATAATGATGCCTCCAGCAGTTTTGCTTTCAGCTTCAACGCGCTTAACAACAACGCGGTCATGTAAAGGTCTAACGTTCATTTTATTTAAAAAAATTAATTTTTTAGGGAAAAATTTGTTAATAAGTTATAAACCAATTAACAAAAGATATGCTAAAGATAATGATATTTAATCTTTTGACAAGGGGTGGCGTTAAAAAATTATTTTTTGCTTAAAAAGACAATTCGGGATAAAATCCTATTGCAATAAGCCGTCCAGCTTGCCAGCAGCATCAAGCGCGTAAAGGTCGTCGCATCCACCAACATGAGTTTCTCCAATAAAAATTTGTGGCACGGTTAAACGCCCACCAGACTTTTTAATCATTTCCTCTCTGATTTTATCATCAATAATCTTGATTTCTTTGAATAGAACCCCTTTTCTTTGCAAAAGCATTTTTGCCTTAACACAATAAGGACAAGGGTCTTTACTATATACAACAACCTCTTTCATAAAAAAACCTCGTTTTAAGCGGATTAATAACGAAATTGATTAGCATTTTCCGTAACCTCACCATTACCATAATAGTTTGGCGGAACATAATAATCATCAGCGTCTGAATATTGTTCAGGATAATCTCCTGCAGGTGGAATGTCGTAAGGGTTGGAATAAAAACGCGAACCCGCAGCAGAAGCACGATAACCAGATCTGCTTGTGCCTTGTTGCATGCGCATACCACCATAATATCCATATTTTTTCATACCATTTGGTCTGCTTCCTCGGTCAAAACCCGGCCTGTCATATAGCTTATCTTCTTCCTCATAACGGTTAACATAGCAACCACTTATAGAAAAAAGCAACGACAGCAAAAACACCAAATAGATAAAATTTACTTTTTTAGTAATCATTTTAATTAACTTTTAAAGTCAACAGCAGAACTGTTCCCTTCTTCATTGTCGTTATATTCACTAGGGGGAACGTAATATTGATCATAGTCATAATAAGGAGCATATTTTCTCGGAGGGTGGGAATAAGGGTTAAAATAACCTCTGGAATATGGATCACTGTAGGGGGCATATTCTTTGGGATTATAAAAACCATCCTCACTTGGCGGAACTTTTCTCCCTAGATTTCTATCATCACAGCCATTATCTTTCACACAGGAAAAAACTGCAAGCAAAATTATCACCAGAAAAGCTATTTTTTGTCGCAAAAGTCGCACAACTTGCATTAAAAACTTTTTTTTCAATTTCTAATAGATATATATAACATATACCAATTTTTTTCCATCTAGAAATGGAAACCTGTATTAGGTAGGTGGGGCAAATAAACTATTTTTTGATAAGACAAAAATCAAGATTAGTGGCAACTATAAAATAATTAATTTTATTAACGTTTTAAAAAGCTACAATGCAATTTCTTACATCTGACTTAAAGTTTATGTCTTACGCCATAAATCTGGCTAAAACAAATCTCGGCGCAACCTCACCAAACCCTGTTGTAGCATGTGTTATAACTTGTAATAACCAAATTATCGCAACTGGAATCACCGCAAAAAATGGTCGTCCACATGCTGAAAAAATTGCGATTGAAAAAGTTGTAAATAAAAAGATTTTAAAAGATGCAACTATTTACGTCACACTCGAACCATGCTCACATTTTGGTCAAACCCCACCTTGCGTTGATGAAATTATAAAATATCAATTTAAAAAAGTTGTAATTGCCACAACAGACAAAGACTCTAGGGTTAACGGATCTGGCATTAAAAAGCTGAAAGAAGCTGGAATTGAAGTGGTTCTAGGGGTTTTGGAAAATGAAGCACAAGAAATAAATCGTGGTTTTTTTAAAGCAAAAACAACTGGAACGCCTTTTGTTAGCTTAAAAATTGCCAGCAGTTTAGATGGAAAAATTGCGACTAAAAATTTTGATAGCAAATGGATAACTAACGAAAAAGCGCGACTTTTTTCGCACCAATTGCGGGCAAATCATGACGCAATTTTGATTGGCGCTAATACTGTAAAATATGATGATCCTTCGCTTGATTGCAGAATTTCTGGGCTTGAAGAATTTTCTCCCAAAAAAATAATTATCTCAAAAAATTCTGATTTTTCTTTTGCAGAAAAAATTTTTTCAAATCAAGAGGTTTTCATTTTGCGCGATGAAACTCAAAGAAAATCTGAAATTTTACCACCAAATGTTAAAGTGATTTATTGCGCTGAAAAAAACGCTAAAATTGATTTAAAAGATGCTTTAAAAAAACTGGCTGAAAATGGCATAAATTCTTTGTTAGTTGAAGGTGGAGGCGCAACTGCAAGTGAATTTTTACAACAAAATTTAGTTGATGAATTAATCTGGATCCGTGGCTCAAAAATCATCGGCAATGACGCAATTCCAGCAATTTCAGAATTAAACCACAGCAAAATTTCTGATTGTTTACAAAATTTTCAACTAAGAGAAATAAAAGAGTTGGATGGTGATGTCGCAGAAATTTTCACCTTGAAAAAGGGGCCAGGCTACTTTTAAGCTTAAAAGTAGCCTGGCCCCTTTTTCAACTTAGTTTACTAAAACAAAACCGAGCGATAAATATCGATAGTTTCTTTGCACATTTTTTCGTTGGAAAAATTTTCTTCGACATTTTTGCGCCCTGCTCTGCCCATTTCGTCAAGTTCTGATTTTGGCATTGCTAAAGCTTTTTCAATTAATTCAGAAAAATGCAAGCTGTCACCAACACTAACTAAAAACCCTGTTTTGCCATCAATTATAGTTTCCAAAGACCCGCCGATTCTGGTTGCAATGATCACTCTGCTTGACGATTGCGCTTCAATTGCAACTCGACCAAAAGCTTCTGGCTTTACACTTGGGCAAACCACAAAATTTGACAAAGCATAAGCAACTGACATCTCTCTGCACACCCCAACAATTCTCACTTTTTCTGCTAAATTTTTTTCAACAATTTGTTGTTCTAATTTTTTACGAAATTTTTTGTGACCATGATCAGAACCAACCATCACACAGCAAAAATCTTGCTGAACTTTTTCTAAAGCATCAATTAAGAATTCATGACCCTTCCAAGCCGTAAAGCGCGCTGGCATTAAAATGATTTTTTTATCTTCTGGCAAATTCCATTTTTTGATCAAATCAATAATATGATTTTTTGAAACTTTGCTTGAGTCAAAATATTTTAAATCAACACCGCGCTGCACTACAAAAAAATTTTGCAGCGGAAATTTTTCATCTTTTTTGCGATAATTTTTAAATAAATATGCTTTGATAAAATTTGAAACCGCAATAATCGCGTCTGCTCTAAGCATTATCGCATTATAAGCCCTTTTAATCGGAAAATTTTTCCACCATAAAAAATTTAAAGAATAAGTGCCGTGAACTGTTGTAACTAATTTAGTTTTGGTTTTCTTACAAGCAAAATAAGCGCTCCACATCGGCGCTCTTGATCTAACATGAACTATATCAACTTTATTTTGCTCAATTAAATCAACAATCAAATCAATGTTTTTGCGAATCTTAAAAGGATTTTTTACATTAACTGGCGCATCAATATGCCTAATTCCTGCTTCGCGCAATTGATAAACCATAATTCCGCCGCTTGAAACCACAATTGGCTCAAAACCATCTTTTTTCAAAGCAATTGCCACATCAATCGTACCACGCTCAACCCCGCCATTTTGTAGCGACGGCAGAATTTGCATCACCACCAGCTTTTTTTGATTTTCGACCATTTTTTATTTAGAGATTTTTAAGATGATTTTTTAAAAAGATTTTAGAATAATTGTATCTTCCCGCTTTGCCCCAGTAGAAATTATCACTGATTTAACTGCACATAATTCTTCAATTCTTTTAACATATTTTCGTGCTTTTTCTGGCAATTCTTCTAAACGCTTTGCCCCTGCAGTGCTAACCATCCAACCATCCATTTCTTCATAAATCGGCTCAAGCTTTTCCCAAAGCTGATTTTCCTGTGGAAAATAATCATAAATTTTACCATCCGCTTTATAACCAGTACAAATTTTAATTTTTTCTAATTTATCCAAAACATCCAGCTTAGTTAAAGCAACTTCTTTTACTGAAGAAAGCTGAATTGCTTGTCGCACCAAAGCGGCATCAAACCAACCACAGCGGCGATTTCTGCCGGTTACTGTTCCGAATTCATTTCCTTCAATACGCAAAAAGTCACCAATTTCATTAGTTAATTCAGTTGGAAACGGCCCAGAACCAACCCTTGTGGTATAGGCCTTCAAAACCCCTATTGTTTGGTGAAGATCAGCAATTCCAAGACAAGAACCCAGAGAAACCTGACCAGACATTGTGTTTGAAGAAGTTACAAAAGGAAAAGTTCCATAAGCAACGTCCAAAAGCGCACCCTGAGCGCCTTCAAACATAACTTTTTTGCCTGCAAGTCTCTTAGAAATTTCAAAAGCGTTTTGCGAATAAGATAAAATTTCTTCACGAATCGGCTCAAGTTCAGCTATAACATCAGCAACTGTAACTGATTTTTCGCCTAAACTTTGACGCAATAAATTGTGATAAAATAACAAATTTTCTAAACGTTCTTGCAACACTTTTTTGTCATTTAAGTCACAGATTCTAAGCGCTCTGCGACCAACACGATCTTCATAAGCTGGACCAATGCCGCGGCCCGTGGTACCAATTTTTTTCTCACCTTTTTTATTTTCCAGCAATTGATCAAGATCACGATGAATCGACAAAATCAAGCAAGCATTATCAGCAATTAATAATTTTTCTGGAGTGATTTTTAAACCAAGCTCAGCAATTTTTTTGATTTCATTAAAAAGCGCCACAGGATCAACCACCACACCGCTTCCAATCACCGACAATTTTCCACTGATAACCCCAGAAGGAAGCAAATTTAATTTATAAACTTTGCCATCAACTTTAATGGTGTGACCAGCATTGTGACCACCTTGAAAACGAATCACTGAATCAAATTTTTCCGCGAGAAAATCAACGATTTTTCCTTTCCCTTCATCGCCCCATTGTAAACCTATAATTGCTGTATTTTGCATTGCTTAAATTTGATTATAATTAATTCTTAAAAACCTGATTTGCCTTTGCTTTTAGTAGTAAAAAATTTACTACAATAAGGACAAATCACAAAATCTTCTTTTCCCATGTTCAGATAGACCTCTGGATGCCCAGAAACACCTTTTCCGCCGTCGCAAGAAACCTTTTTGGAAGCGACATAAACTGTTTCCAATGGATTTTGAATGTTATTTTTCTTTTTTGTCATTTCTGATCAAATTTTATTTAAAATAATAAAATAATTTTCTATTTAAAAATTGCATCTTATTTTAAAGTACAAGTTTTTCAACTAACAAATTCCGCTATGAAACTAGGAAAAATTCTGGCATTTATAACAATTATTTTTTGTTTTTTTTCCACCTTAAGCCATGCCGCTGTAAGCGAGTGGCATGAAACCAGCAACAAAGCTGGAAAAGTTCGAGCTTTGGCAAGCTTTTATAATGACCAAAAAAATCAAAAAAAATTAATTATTGGCTTAGAATTTGATCTCAAAAAAGATTGGAAAATCTATGGCGAAAAATCTGAAGGAGTTGGTCTGCCGCCACAGCTTGATTTTTCACAAAGTAAAAACTATGTAAAACACTCTATATCATGGCCTCAAGCCCAAGAAGCCAGTGAAAAAATCGGCAAACATATTTTTAAATATTCCTATTACAAAGACAAAATAATTTTACCAATTGAAATTGATCTAAAAAACGCTGGTTCTGAAACAACAATCGACCTGAAATTACATTACGGAATGTGTAAAGACGTGTGCATTCCTGTCACTGAAAATTTTTCTCTTAAAATTCCGCAAGAAGAAGATTTAAATGCCCTTGCTGCTATTCAAGAATTTTATCCACAGCAAATTCTAAAAGAACCAACTTCCACCAATCAAAAAGCACCAAATCTAGAAAAACCAGAACCCCAAAAAATGAATTATAGCATCGCCCTTATATCCGCTGTTTTATTGGCCTTGCTAGGTGGAGCAATTTTGAATATCATGCCTTGCGTTTTGCCAGTTTTATCCATCAAACTGATTTCAATTATTAATCATTCCAACACTCCAATTAAGCAAATCCGTTTTGCTTTCTTTGCCACTATTCTTGGCATTTTGTCTTGCTTTGTTTTTTTTGCTCTTTCTGCAACATTAATTAAAATTACGGGAAATGCTTTCGGCTGGGGCTTACAGTTTCAAGACCCTAATTTCCTAATCATTTTAATTTTAATCTTAACCTTTTTTATCGGAAATTTGTCTGGTGTTTTTGAAATTTCCTTCAATCAAGTTTTAGCCACTGTTTTAAATCGCAAAATTTCTGACTTATCTGAGCAAAAAAACATTTTCATGACAAATTTCTTATCAGGAATTTTAGCCGTATTGCTTGCCACACCTTGCTCTGCACCATTTCTTGGCTCAGCAATTTCTTTTGCTCTAACTCAAAAATTACACACTATTTTTATCATATTTTTTGCCATAGGGCTTGGATTTGCTTCACCTTACATTGCATTTTTAATCACTCCAAAACTAGTTTATCTTTTACCAAAACCAGGTGCTTGGATGAATAAAATCAAGCAATTGATGGCAATTTTTCTTGCTGCAACCGTTTTATGGCTGCTTTACATTTTAAGCGATAATCTCGGAAAAGGCTCGGCTTTATTGATTGCCACCTTATCTTTGCTGCTGTTGCTTTCAGTAAAAATCAAATATCTTTTCTTGAAATTTCTCACCATTTCAACAGTTTTGATCACTATTTTCTCTATACCAACCGAAGTAAAAAACAAACCAATTAAAAGAATCAGCAATGATCAAATGTTTTGGCAAGAATTTGACGAAAAACTGCTGGAAAGCTTTATAGCAGAAGGACAAACCGTGATAGTTGACATCACAGCCGATTGGTGCATCACCTGCAAATTCAACAAAATCAATGTTTTAGAAGATGAAGAAGTTGTGGAAAAATTAAAACAAGCCAATATAATAACCATGCGCGGTGATATTACTAAGCCAAACCAAGTTATCATGGATTTCTTGCATAAAAATGGCAGATTTGCCATTCCTTTTAATGCAGTCTACGGACCAAATGCTAAAGATGGTTTACTTACCAGCGAGCTCTTAAATAAAAAAGAGTTATTAAAATTAATTGATCAAGCAAAATAAAATGTCAGAGCTTACCAAATTAACCATAACCCAAGCAATTCATGGCTTGAAAGAAAAAAAGTTTTCCGCAACTGAACTCACTAAAAGCTATATCAAAAACATTGAAAAAAATAAGCATCTCAACGCTTTTATTACAGAAACCTTTGATTTAGCGCTTGCACAGGCTCAAGAAGCCGACAAAAACATTGCAGAAGGAAAAGCAAGAGAATTAGAGGGAATCCCGCTTGCCATCAAAGATTTATTCTGCACCAAAAACATTCGCACCACTTGCGCTTCAAAAATGCTGGAAAATTTCATTCCAACTTACGAATCAACAGTCACCCAAAAGCTTCTTGATGCTGGTGCGGTTACACTTGGCAAAACCAACATGGACGAATTTGCTATGGGCTCTGGAAACACCACCAGCTATTTCGGCCCTGTGGTTAACCCTTACAAACAAAAAAATTCTGACGAAGATTTAGTTCCCGGCGGAAGCTCGGGCGGATCATCTGCTGCAGTTGCGGCAAATTTATGTGCTGGTGCCTTGGGCTCAGATACAGGTGGTTCAATCAGACAGCCAGCCTCTTTCACTAACACTGTTGGGGTTAAACCAACTTATGGTCGCTCTTCCCGCTATGGAATGATTGCTTTTGCCAGTTCTCTTGATCAAGCTGGAGTTTTTGCCAAAAATGTGCGCGATGCTGCTTTGCTGCAAAAAATTATTTCTGGTTTTGACGTTAAAGATTCAACTTCTGTTGACGTTGCCGTGCCCCAATTTGACAAACTTCTTAACTCTGATGTTAAAGGCAAAAAAATTGGCATTCCAAAAGAATATTACATCGACGGCATGCCAAAAGAAATTGAACAATTATGGAATCAAGGCAAAGAAATTTTACAAAAACGCGGCGCTGAAATTGTTGAAATTTCGCTTCCTCACACCAAATATGCTCCAGCAATTTACTACATAATCGCCCCTGCAGAAGCTTCTTCAAACCTTGCGCGCTTTGATGGCGTGCGCTATGGCTTTCGAGCTGAAGGTGATGAACTTTCACTAGAAGAACTTTATGAAAAAACCCGCGGCCTTGGCTTTGGCGCTGAAGTTAAAAGAAGAATTTTGATTGGAACTTACGTTCTTTCTGCTGGTTTTTTTGATGCTTATTATAAAAAAGCGCAAAAAGTTAGAAATTTAATGATTGAAGATTTCAAAAATGCTTTCAAAAAAGTTGATGCAATTTTAGCTCCAGCAACGCCAAATGTTGCTTTCCCAATCAATCAATCCAAACAAATCACCAATTCTGACCCAGTAAAAATGTATCTCAACGACGCTTTTGCAATTCCAGCAAACATGGCTGGCCTTCCTGCAATGTCGGTTCCTGCTGGTTTTAATCATGAAGGTCTTCCTTTGGGGCTGCAAATCATTGCCAATCACTTTGACGAGCAAACCATGTTTGACATTGCCCTTGCAATTGAAGAAGATACCAAATTATCAAAATAGAATTTATGTTAAAAAATAACTCCATAATTCTAGTTTTTTTAACCTCACTAAGCCTGATTTTAAACATACAAAAAGCTGCGGCGTTTGATTCTTCCATCCAAAAAGAAACTGAAAAAAGAGCTTACATCTATATCGTTGGATCATCCACCCTTTCACCGCTTCTTGCCGCAGTTTCAGAACAATTCAGCCACAGTCGCACTTTAAAAAACATTCCAACAATAACTCCATTGGTTGAATCAAATGGCACTGTTGAAGGATTTAATTTATTCTGCTCTGGAATTGGCTATGATTTCCCTGATTTTGCTGATGCTTCGCGCGAAATGACTGCAGACGAAATTTCACATTGCCACAAAAATGGCATCAGACAAATTGTTGAAATAAAAATCGGTTATGACGGAATTGTGTTTGGAAATTCCATCAAAGCAAAAACCGTTCAATTCACGAAAGAACAACTCTTTCTTGCAGTTGCAGAAAAAATCATTGATAAAAAAACCAAACAATTAATCAAAAATCCATATCAAAAATGGAGCGAAATTGATCCATCACTTCCAAACAGCAACATTGAGATCTATGGCCCTCCTGCAAGTTCTGGAACTCGCGAATTATTTATCAAAATGTTAGCTGAAGAATTTTGTTTTGAAAACACAGATTTCATCACCGCCATTAAAAACCGCAAAGAAAGAGACCAACAATGCCATATGATTCGAAGTGACGGAAAATTTATCGATTCTGGTGAAAATGATGATTTAATGATTAAAAACCTAGAAAATCATCCAACTGCCTTTGGAATTCTTGGTTTTAACTTTCTTATCGCCAATAAAAATCTTATCAAAGCCTCACCAATCAATGGAATTAAACCAAATTTTGAAAATATTTCTTCTAAAAAATATCAACTCTCACGACCACTTTTTGTTTATTTTAAACGAGAACATTTCAAACTAATTCCAGAAATGCGCGATTTTATCAAAGAGCTAATTAATGAAGAAACCATCGGCAAAGAAGGCTATCTTGTGCATAATGGATTGGTAACTCTAAGCAATCTCGAAATAAAAAAAGTTAGAGCGAAAACTTTACCACAGATAAGATGATAAAAAAAATTATTTGCAAATTTCTGCTCGTTCTAACCTTAATCCTAACTTCATCTTGCTTAACCAAAGCCTTATGGGGCGACAAACATTATAAAGAATCAGTAGAACAATTTTTTGTCAGCGAAGACGGAACTTACTTCGTTTTAATTGGCAAAGAATATCACTATGTTCTCAATGAAAATTCTGGCGTTTTAAGAGAAATTTTTAACCTCAAAAACAAAGCAGCCTTCACAATCATACCAGAAAAAAGCCATTTAAAACTGCTTAGCAACAACACAATTTCTGGATATATCACCCTAGAAGCAGAGCCCGTTTTAATGCCGCAAGACGAGGTTATAAAATTACAAAGAAAAGGTTTTAGAACCAATACAGATGGAATATTTTCAATCAAATTAAATTTAAGCGGCCGACGCTATATATCAAAATATCTTGGCGCAAAAGCACCTTCTGCCATTGACACAAATCTTGAATTTAAAATTTATTACGACAGCAACGACAAAAACCTCGCCAAAGACGTCGGAAAAGTCGCCATAACTCCAATCGCCGTAACCCTTGATGCTGTAATCTTAATCGGCAAAGTGGTGCTTTATACTTATTAAATTTTCTTCAAGTAATTTATATTTAATAACGATGAAAACAAAATCAAAAATTCCATATCATTTTATAATATTTTTTCTTGGACTTTTTGGCGTTGCTGCTTCTTACGTAATAAGCGATAACTTACCAGGAGATATAGGAGATGCACGTTTCAACTTATACATTTTAGAGCACTTTTTTCTTGCCCTAACCAATCAGGTTAATAGCTTCTTTGATGCAAATTTTTTCTATCCTGCGCAACAAACAATATTATTTTGTGACACTCATTTTGGCAGCGCATTGATTTATGTTTTCTTTCGCTTCGATGGATTTGATCCAGAATATTCTTATGCCGCATGGTTTTTAAGTGCATTCATATTAAATTATTGGTGCTGCTTTTATATCTATCAACAACTAAAATTATCAAAATTATCTGCCGCAATTGGAGCTTTTTTATTTACTTTCTCACTGCCAATAATTGCTCAAGATGGTCACTCACAATTGATGTTGCGCTGCTTTGTGCCATTTGCATTTTTTAATTTTTACCGCTATTTACAATTTAGAAATTTCACAAATCTTGCTCTAACATTTTTCTTTTTATCATTACAACTCTTAGTTTCTGTTTATAGTGGAATATTCGTTATCTTTTTACTTGCCGCCTTTTTACTAAGTGACTTTTTTGTAACAAAAAACAAAAAAATTATCGATTTATTACCAAAAAAATTATCACTTTTAACTTCATTACCAATTTTAGCAGCAACAATTCCGCTATTCTTACTCTTTGCTATACCATATTTTAAAGTACAAAACTTATACAAATTTGGCAGATCTATTGCTGATATAGAACCAATGCTACCAAGAATAGAAAGCTTTTTTTATAGTGACCGCTCTTTGTTATGGATAAAAAATTCAGAAATTTTTTCCAATCTACCAATGGCACATGAACAACAAATGTTCATCGGAATTGGCGCCTTAATCTCCCTATTAATTTTATTTTTAAACAAAAATTTTCTTTCCAACAAGAATGAAGAAGAAACCATTCTAGGGATAAAATTTAACTATAGCTTATCAATCATTATTTCTATTACTTTAATGGTTGGAACAATATCATTATATCCAATATTAACAATATTTCCTGGCATTTCTTCTCTAAGAGCAATCAGTCGTGAAATCATAGTTTTATTATTTCCAATTGGTTTTTTAGTTGGGCTTACTTTCGATAAAATAAATAAAGCTGATTTTAAAATAATTTCTTCTTCTGCATTAATTTTTATTTTAAGTTTTTTGATTATTAGCGATCCAATTTTAGCTAAAAAATTAATTACCCATAAAAAAGAATGGCGCGAAAGAATTGTTAATCTTGAAGCAGCAATTCCAAAAGAAAAAATCAATAGTTCATCAATTCTGGCTTTTAGAACGGATAATGTTAATGACGAAATTGACGCAATGTTTGTTGCACAAAAGCTAAACATTCCAACCATCAATGGTTATTCAGCTAATTTTATCAGCAATCATTATTTTTCACCAAATTGTGAAGAAATGCGAGATAGAATTGATAAGATGGAAAAAAATCTGCAAGACAAAATTTCTGCTGATATAAAAATAGATCACTCAAATATTATTTTCATCAATTTTGGAAAATCCTGTATTTAAAATACTGCAAAATATTTGCAAAAAAGCCCTTACAGCTTCTCCAAAACCTGCTTTTTCACCATCAAAACAAAATCCTCCAACCTCATCACAGTCTGGTTTTCTTCACCAAACCTGCGTACTGAAACCGCACCGCTTTCCGCTTCTTTTTTTCCAACCGCTAAAATATATGGAACTTTTTTTAGTGAATGTTCGCGAATTTTGTAAGAAATTTTTTGTGCATCCAAATCGCCTTCAACTCTAAATCCGCTGGCTTTTAATTTTTCCAAAACTTCCAACGCATAAGCATCAGAATCGTTAGTAATTGTTGCAACCACCATTTGAATTGGCGCCAGCCAAAGTGGAAATTTTCCAGCATAATTTTCAATTAAAATTCCGATAAATCTTTCGAAGCTGCCAAAAATTGCGCGATGCAACATCACTGGACGCTTTCTGCTGCCGTCTTGTGCCACATAAGAAGCATCAAGCCTTTCAGGCAAAATAAAATCCACTTGCAAAGTTCCACATTGCCACTCACGACCAATTGCATCAACTAAAGTAAACTCAAGCTTTGGCCCATAAAAAGCGCCCTCACCTGGGTTTAATTCATAATCTAAACCAGCTTTTTTCACCGCCATTTCTAAAGCTGCTTCCGCGCGATCCCAAGTTTCATCACTGCCTGCGCGCTTTTCTGGGCGAGTTGAAAATTTAACTTTCACTTCATTAAAACCAAAATCGCGATAAACTTCTTTAAGCAATTCACAAAATTTTATAGTCTCTTCATTGATTTGATGCTCTTCGCAAAAAATATGTGCATCATCTTGTGTAAAGGCGCGAACCCGCATGATTCCGTGCAGCGAACCAGAAGATTCATTGCGATGGCAAGAGCCAAATTCCGCCATTCTAAGCGGCAATTGACGATAAGAAGTTAGATGCTGATTAAAAATTTGCACATGACACGGACAGTTCATCGGCTTGATTGCAAGAGTTCTCTCTTCACTTTCTGCAACAAACATATTTTCGCGAAATTTTTCCCAGTGACCAGATTTTTCCCACAAAATTTTATCCACCATTTGCGGAGTTTTCACCTCAACATAACCATTTTTTTCTAACTTCCCACGAATATAATTTTCGATTTCACGATAAATCACCCAACCCTTAGGATGCCAAAACACTGATCCCACAGCTTCTTCTTGCACATGAAATAAATCCATCGCACGCCCTATTTTTCTGTGGTCACGTTTTTCTGCTTCCTCCAGCATCTTTAAATAATTTTCTAAAGATTCCTTACTCTCCCAAGCCGTTCCATAAACCCGCTGCAACATTTCATTTTTCGAATCACCACGCCAGTAAGCCCCCGCAAGCTTCATCAATTTAAAATATTTAACATGAGCAGTTGAAGGCGCGTGCGGCCCGCGACAAAGATCAATAAAATCTCCTTGACGATAAAGCGTAATATCCTCATTTGACGGAATTGAAGCAATAATTTCTGCCTTATATTTTTCACCAATTTTGTTGAAAAAATTCACCGCTTCATCACGCTTCCAAACCTCTCTGACCAGCTTTTGATCTTTCTTTGCCAGCTCTTGCATTTTTGCTTCAATTTTTTGCAAATCATCTAAATGAAACGGCGTTTTGCGCGCAAAATCATAATAAAATCCATTTTCAACAGCCGGACCAATAGTAACCTGTGTTTCAGGAAAAAGCTCTTTAACCGCTTGCGCCATAAGGTGCGCCGCATCATGACGAATAATTTCCAACGCATCCGCCCCCGATTTTGGCGTGATAATTTCAATTGTTGCATCATTTTCAATTATGCGCGAAAGATCCCGCAACTCACCATTCACCTTGATCGCCAAAGCTTGCTTAGCAAGAGAAATCGAAATCGCCTTCGCAATCTCTTCACCCGTAACCCCAGCCACAAATTCACGCGAAGCACCATCCAGAAAAGTTATTTTTATTAAAGCTGACATTTTGAATTGAAAATTATTGAATTTAAACCTAGATTACCAAAGTAATTCATGATTTTCAACATCAATCATCTGGGGCTGTAGCGCAGTTGGTAGCGCGCTTGCATGGCATGCAAGAGGTCACGGGTTCGACTCCCGTCAGCTCCACCATCACTTTTTTCGAACTTTTTCACCTTTAAATAGCGATTTTTTCACAAATTTTGTGATTTTTGCTAAAAAAATCTCCAAAATCCCCTCCTTTCCTCGTTCCATTTTTTTCAATAATCATCCATCAAGTTGACCTAGAGATAGCAAAATCAATGCTTTTCACAAACAAGATGACACCAGCACCAAAATTTCGAACCCCATTTGCTTGTCATTTGAAAATATTTTAAAAGCTAACATGGTCTAAAGCCTTGTAAATGCTGGCTATATTTCGTGACCACTTGTTTGGAGATGCGGAGAAGATTTTTTAACAAGTGGTCACCGAAAAAAAATTACTCCTTCGGATTTTATTGGCTCCGCACGATTTCGTTCGAAAATTTCAACCGCTTAGGCAAGCGGATTTTTTTGATTTTTGTGAAATTTTTGATCTCCATTACCACATCAACCATCTCAAAATTACTGAAAAACGGCGTGAATTTTTAGGTACAATCATCTAAGATTTCTATAAATCATCTTCTGGCTAAAAAAATATTGGGTTATTAAAATGGGAAAAAAGAAACATCGTAAATCCGGGATAAAACCTGATCACGCAAGACATCTCAATAATAACATGACTTCTACGACATCGCATTCGCCAATAGCTTTTAAAGACACTCTTGGATTTGGTTCTCGCTTTATTGACTATATGCAAGACCTCCAAGCATTTCTGCAAGCTGCTTCTGGCATATCAATTGTTCCGCAAGCATTTCGAGATGAAGCTAACAATCAAATTAGAAAATTAGTAGCAGATGGAAAGGTAAAGCTGATCAAAGATCCTAATAATTCTGCCGATAATTTATATGCATTTAATTCTGATGTCACACGCGAAGTAATGCCAGCAATGACAAAACAGGAAAGGTTTAACAGGTTATCAAGAACATTACCGAATACTTTCTCTGGTCTCATCATTAACTTTTTTGAGAACTACCTCTATGAGTTTTTTTTATATCTTCTAACAACAAAAAATGAGTTCATAAATAGCTTCGAATATAAAACAAAATTAACTGATTTACAGGATGTTCAGACTATAGATGAATTACGCGAAAAGATGATTCAAAGTTATATCGAAAACCAAATTTTATCTGAGAATCAATTTGAAAAGTTTGATTGGTTATCAAAGCGGGGTATCAAAGTTGAAACTTTTCCCGAACGCAACACTGTTTGCGAAGCTATTCTTCGGAGAAACCTGTTCGCACATTCTCGCGGCATAGTAAATTTTCGATATTTAGAAGGAGTTAAAAAACATCAAATTGATTTGTTTGGCATTCCGGGCTGTGTACATAATATGAAAATAGGCCATCAACTATCTTTCGATCACAAATATCATCGCAGAATCACTACCGGTTTTGTCATTTTTACGATGATGCTAACACAATACACATTGCGACACGTTGTAAAACAGCCAGTCGATGCAGATAAATTAGCTTTAGAAGCCAGCTATAATTTAATTGATGAAGGGAATTATGAGTTAGCAATAAAATTGCTCGATTCCGTGCTTAACGCTAACTTTGAAGATGAAGTAAAAATCGACGAGGATTGTAGAATGAAGCTAATAATTAATTTGGCTAACGCTCATCGCCTTAACAAAAATCTAGAAACTGCTCAGAGCTATTTGCAGGGAGATATATGGAAACAGAATCATCTATATCACTTAGCTCAACAAGTGATTCTAGGAAATTATGAAATTGCTGGTAAGATTATGAAGGATGAAGTTCGAAATGGATTGATGCCAGATGATTATCTTAATTATCCGCTATTTATTGGCTTTAGAGAAACTCAATATTTTGTTGAGGCTTATAAAGCTATTTTCCAGAAAGATCCCCTTATTCAAGAACGAACCGTATTAAAAGAGATGGTAGGGGTTACTTACGCTAAATTTACTCCTGAGCAATTAGCCAAACAGCCAGAAGCAATTCAAAAAATGTTTCATAAGAATAACTAATTGAGCTGATTGAATTGTTTTTTTATAATTCATTAAATAGACTTCGGTCAGCTTAAAAATTTAGGCTTTCCCAAAATTAACAACCACTTGAACAAAATATGAAAAAAATAATTTTATCAGTTTTATCTATCGTCTTACTTTCTAGTTGTTCATCGACTTATTATCAGTATCAAAATGAGGAAAATCGTAAAAATATTTCCTTGGTAAAAGATAAGATGAATATAAGAAACTTTGATCTGCAACTTGTTGAAGCCAGAGTTGGAAATAGAACATCTGCGGATAATTTAAAATCTGACTTTCTTAACACTTCAGATATGAAGAAACTTATGCTTGATACTATAAGCAACTCATTAAAGCAAGATAACTACTTTGGTAATTCAAAAGACTCTTACCAGTATGATATTAGAATTTCTGCATCGAGAGTGTTTTCTGCGTTTTCAAGCAATAAGTATGTTGGTTTGAATATAGAAAGAATACAGATAGATGTGTACAAAGATGGAAGTTTTGTTGCCAAAAAATATCTGGAAGGTTCTCAGCCATCTTTAATGGGAGGAGCAAGCCCTGCAATTCAATGTGGTCAAAATAGGGGTCTTATAGGAAATCTAAAAAGCATTGGAAAAACGATTGCGCTCACAAAAGATGCTCAAGATGAAGTAGATGACGTTCAAAGATGTGCATCGACTATATATAATTCATTAATTGTATTGGGGCAATAAAAGAATCTGATTAGTTCGTAAAACGACCCACTTGCTCTACCATTTTTCATCTTAACGAACTTTGCGGACTCCTTGTCATAGCCTTTGAGACCAATAAAATCAAGGGTTTGTAATTTAGAGAATTTTTATTTTTTTACCCCGTTTGGACCACCAATTTTCCATAAAAAATTTATAATACAAGCGCTTGCATGGGCTTGAGCGACGGAGATTCATCTCCGGCAAAATAGCCTAAACGGCTATTTTGAGTGAATAGCGGACTAGGCTATGCCTAGTCCAGGAAGCAAGAGGTCACGGGTTCGACTCCCGTCAGCTCCACCAGTCTTCGCTCTTGCGAGCTTCGACTGGCAGGCCAATCTAATTTTTCTTAATAAGAGCAGGTTTATTAACCAAGAGCCTACTTCCCCTGCGGTCTTTCTTTGCTTATTGGTGCTTGTGCTAGAGGATTTCCTACCACATGAACCCTACCAGAAGGAAGGGGTTTAGCAGATGCTACCGGTGGAACCACAGTAGCAGATGATAGAGCAACAACTTTTAAAAACTTCTCCTCTAAAATTTCCTTAAGCGAATGATTAAAATCTGGATTACTTTTTTTAGCTTCATAAAAAGCTTTCACCTCAGAAAACTCTATCTCAATCTTACTACCAACTTGATCAATTATTTCCGTAACTTCATCTTTATTTAAAGTTTCTGAATTTAACTGTAAATTTAAGTTTCCAAGAAAGTCACCTAGCGTCATACCTTCCTTCTTCACACAAAACTGCACATATTCTGCTACTAAAACTCTTCTCAAACCGCCTCCGGGAGCTTTCCCCGCTCTAGTTGGAAAATCAGTAACAGATCCAGCAGCAGGTTTTAATGGAGAACCACTTGGCGGAACTGGTGTTTTAGACCCTAGAACGGCTCCAGATCCTCCCCCACCAACACCACTTCCAGCACCTGCACCAGCAACAACCGACTGTGGCGTTTGAACAGAAGGAGTAGTTGTTTCTGGTCTTGGTCCAGCAGGAAGTGGTGGTGCTTTTCTTAGAGCAAAAGGAGTACGAAGCTCCGCTCCAGACCCTCCACCACCAGCTGCCGCAAAAGGTGTAGAAGCAGTTTGAGTTCTCGGAGGCAAACCACTTGGAGGAACAGGAGGAGGTGACGATTTAGGTATAGCAGGAATTTCTGAAATAGAACCAGACGATGCGGTTGTCACTCTTTCCGACTCATACTTTCCTAACATTCTAGTAGCTGATTCAATGGCGTAATCTTCTAATAAAGAATCAAAAAATCCTCTTTGCCCTTCAGGCACATGCACAGCAAATTTTTTAATTTCTTCTGCTATTATTTCAGGTTCCACAAAAGCTCTTGATCCAAGAACTGCCATCCTATCTTTTTCTTGTTTTGTTAAAGATGTATCTTCAATCATTCCTTTTCTTTGTAAAATCTTAGTGAAAATAGACTTTGCTTCTAAAATATTTATTTTCCCTTCAGATAAAAAGCGATTGATATTCAGAAGTGTCGTTTGCAATGAGTGTGATGAAGTTTTATCAACTTTAAGAATAGCGGAAACATTGTCATTCACAAAATTTTCATCAATGGCAGGATTATTATATCCAGTTGGTCGAGTCAGAGAAGTAGTTTCCTGTCTTCTAAACTTTTCTGAAATAATATCTGCAAATTCTGTTTTTTCTGCTGCTCTAGCCAAAGTTGCTAATATTTCACCTGACTTTCCAACTTCTCTAGAAACTGGATCATGCAAATTTATATAAAATCTATCTATAAAGTGCAGCAATAACTCTGGAACTGGTTTTATAGAACCAAAATTGCTTTTATGATATTGAAAAACCTGCGACCAAACACTTCCTATAGATTTTTCATTAACAATTTCTCTTTTTTCTAAAGCTGCATCAAATATTTTTAATGCTGCTTCAAGTCCAAGCTCTCCTTTATCAACCCAAGTGTATAAACTATTAAAAACCGATTGAAGATTTAGAACACTTGCAAATAAAATTTCACTATATTTTTTAACTTCTTCTGCCACCATAGCCTTACTAATCTCACCTCTTAGCACTCCACCTCTTTGCTGCAAATCAGTCTTTCTTGAAATAGCCTCTGCAAATTCCGTTTTTCCTGCATCTCTAGCCAAATGCATTAAAACTTCACCAGATTTTCCAACTTTTCCAGAAACTCGGTCATTTAAATCAACACCGAATCTATCTATAAAGTGCAGCAATAACTCCGGAATTGGATTTAGAGTATTCTCTTTAAAAATTTCTTCATGATATAAAAATACCTCTGGCCAAATCTTTCCAACATTTTCTGCATTAACAATTTTGCCTAAAGCTGCATCAAATATTTTACGTGCCGCCTCAAGTCCAAGCCCTCCTGTATCAATCCAGTTGTATAAATTATCAAAAACTGTTTGAAAATTTAGATCGGTTTTGAATAAAGCTTCACCATATATTCTAACTTCTTCTGCCACCATAGCCTTACTAATCTCATCTCTTAGCACTCCACCTCTTTGCTGCAAATCAGCCCTTGTTGAAATAGCCTCTGCAAATTCCGTTTTTTTTGCAGCTCTAGCCAAACCCATTAAAACTTCACCAGATTTTCCAACTTTTCCAGAAACTCGGTCATTTAAATCAACACCGAATCTATCTATAAAGTGCAGCAATAACTCCGGAATTGGATTTAGAGTATTTTCTTTAAAAATTTCTTCATGATATAAAAATACCTCTGGCCAAATCTTTCCAAAATTTTCTGCATTAACAATTTCTCTTTTTTCTAAAGCTGCATCAAATATTTTTAATGCTGCTTCAAGTCCAAGCTCTCCTGTATCAACCCAATTATATAAATTATGAAAAACATATTGAATATTACGAGGCTCTCTAAAAATAATTTTACTATATATTCCAAATTCTTCTTCAACTATAGCCGACCTATCCTCAACTTTTATCATCGCATCTATTTGTTGCACTGATAAACCCAAATGTTTCCGCAATGATTTTCTAACCTTTGATGCCTCTTTTGCACCAATTTTAATTCCACTATTACAACACCATCTCAAAGCACTTATTCTACGACCTTCCTTGCTAGTTGAAACCGCAGCATTAAAAGCATTATATCCTTCTTTAGTTTTTATATCGCTAATATCAATGCCAGACCGCAAAACCCATGGCATCAATCTGTCTAATAACTCAAAATCCGCCTTACTAACAGCTTGCAAAAACACTGCCTTTTGCATTAAGTCTCTAACAGTTTCGTAATAAGGATGAACGCCTCCATCTTCCTGCAAAAATTTTAAAAGCAGACTAACATTTTGTTTTGCAACAGCTTTAAATATTTCTTTAAAAGCAATATATCCACGACTCGTATAATTTTCAAAACTCATTTCTGGATGAATCGCCTCAACAATCTTTCTCATCAAAAGTGTAGTGGTTTTAAAAGAACAGTTACCACGATCTTGCGGCTTAGTTGGGATTTTTTTTGCAATAACCTTCAAATCACCACCGGCATTCGTTTCAACAACCGGGCTTAAACCAACTTTTAATTTTTCACAAATAATTGCTCTATTTATACCTTCTCCATCAGTGTTTACTCCTGTAAAATCTATAGCTTTTAAATGTTCAACAATATTTTTCCTTCCTAGTTTTCCCGAATCAACTTTAAAAACCACCTCACCATAAGCTTTGTTTGTTCCTTCATCACGAGCAAACGAAGCATTACCGTCACAATAAGATATTTTATCTGGTTTACCTGACGAATCATATTCAACTACAAAAAAAGCAACATGTTTTGGAACATTTGCTTTAATAATTTGTAACCTTCTTCCACCTGCAAGATTAACATCTTCTGTTTTATCAATTTTATCTAAAGCTTCTAAAAAAATTGGCGTTGTAGCAAAACTTTGCTTTGCTACAGATTTTTTTAGCAATCCTGAAACCCATTGATAGGATGATCCATGTGATTCTGCAGAATTCATCAATCTTGTTAACAATGTAGCTTCTACAAGCGTTATAAGCTCTCTTGCTTCTTCATCTGAAGGACTAACACCAACTGCAACCAATCTTTTAACTGGGGCATTTTCCGGATCAGAAAATGTTGTATCAAAAATATATTCTTCGAGAGCTGTTTTTGCTGTTTCAGAATCAAATCTAAAAAGCTCTTTTTTATCTTCTACAGATAATGTACTTGGTAAATTATTGCGCAAAACACTAAGAATTCTTTCTCTAGACATATTTGAATTTCCTAAAATTTATAATAAACATTATATATACAAAGCTAGCTTAGCTATTTTTAATAGCAAAAGCCTAAGATTTTTTTTAGCTGAGGATTCTAAAGAAATATTAAAAATATAATCAAAAAGAATCTATATAATTAAGTTGTTTCAAAAAACAACACTAGCACAAACCTCAGCAATTATTGAATTAGACAAAATTCTGAATTTTTCAACAATTTTAATATGGTTTTTATCAAACGCAATTACACCTTGCTTATCTAGCTTCTCCAGCTTTTCTAAATCAAAAATTTCAGAAATATTTTTACCAAAATGCTGCAGGAAAATTTCATTTTTAATTCCTTCTTTTAGGCGAAGTCCCATTAAAATCACTTCTTCTAATAATTCTTGCGGAAGAACATTTTCTTGCGTTTGAATTGCCGCTTTTTCATTTAATGCTTTTTTCAGCCAAGCAGATGGCTCGTGCGTCATCATAATTGCTTGACGATTTTTTTCATTTTCAAAATAAACTCTTGAATGAGCACCAGCGCCAATTCCGATGTAATCTTTGCTTTGCCAATAAGCTAAATTGTGGCGTGATTCAAAATTTTTTTTCGCATAATTTGAAATTTCATAATGCTCAAAACCCTTGTCTAGCAAGATTTCAGACGTCATTTCATAAAACTGTGCTGACAATTCTTCATCTGGCATCACAAATTCTTTTTTCAAAAAACGCGAGTAAAATTTTGTGCCTTTTTCAATTGTAAGTTGATAAAGCGAGAGATGCTTTGTGCCAAAATTTAAAGCGCGCATTAATTCATCACGCCAACAAGTAAGCTTCTGCTCGGGCCTTGCATAAATTAAATCGAAGGAAAAATTATCGAAAATTTTTGCTGCAGTTTCAATAGTTTTTATTGCTTCAGCGCTCGAATGTTCGCGCCCTAAAAATTTCAAATCTTGATCATTTAAGGCTTGAATTCCAATTGATAATCGATTGACTCCAATATCGTGCAACGCCTTGAAATTAGCGCTTTCCGACGAGGTTGGATTTGCTTCTAAACTAATTTCACAATTTTGGTCAATTTCCCAAAGCGAAGAAATTTTTTTTAAAATTCCCGCAACTAAAGAAATTGGCATCAATGATGGCGTGCCTCCGCCGAAAAAAATGGTTTTAACTTTGCGCTCACCAATTTTGCTTGCAAAAAACTCTAATTCATTTTCATAACCCTTTAAAAAAGCGCTATAATCAACACTGTCGCGCACATGCGAGTTAAAGTCGCAATATGGACATTTTGCCTTACAGAATGGATAGTGAATGTAAATTGATAAATCTTTTTGCACGTTTTTGCTTGAAATCAGGGGTTTTATTGATATTATGATATTTATTATCAACAATCATATCCACTATGTTTCAAATCGCAATCGTAGTTTTTCGTGAGATCCTTGAAATTGCGCTGGTCATCGGCATTTTAAGCGCTGCAACCAAAGAAATTAAAGGCCGCAGCAAATGGATTTTAAGCGGATTAAGCTTGGGCGCTGCAATTTCAATTATCCTCGCCTTTTTTACCGACAACATTTCCAACAGCTTAGACGGTTCTGGACAAGAATTTTTCAACGGCCTGATTTTATTAAGCGCGGCAATAATGATTTCATGGACCACCCTCTGGATGCAAAAGCACGCCAAATCGCTTTCTGGCGAGTTAAAAAGACTAAGCAACTCAATTAAGGAAGGCAAAAAACCGCTTTATGTTTTGTTGATCGTAACCTTCCTTTCCACCTTGCGCGAGGGCATGGAAGTGGTGCTTTTTTCTTACAGCTATTATCTTTCAGGAACTGAAATCACCAACATAATTTTTGGCCTGTTAATCGGCTTTTTACTTGGTTTAGCCGTTGGAATCGCCCTTTATCTTGGGCTTTTAAAAGCCTTTGGAAAACATGTTTTTAGCATTACCACCATAATTTTAGTGTTTTTATCCGCAGGAATTGCCGCTCAAGGAATTGGCTTTTGGATCAATGCTGACATAGTTCCAGCTCTTGGAAATCCACTTTTTGACATCTCTGGATTTTTATCAGAAACCAGCTTATTTGGAAAATTTCTCCACATGTTTTTTGGCTATATCGACAAACCAGCTGGAAGCCAAGTTATCACTTATTTAGCCACCCTTCTAATCTTATTTTTTGGACTGAAAATTGCTAAAAAAGTTTAGTAAAATTGGAAAAGGGGCCAGGCTACTTTTAAGCTTAAAAGTAGCCTAGCCCCTTTTCCAATTTTTCCACTACCTTCCAGCACCTGATATGTTTATAACACCAAAAGGCTGATTAAATATTTCACAAACTTCTGAATCAGAATCTTCATTATCATTTTGATCAACTTGTCCT
Organism: uncultured Rhizobium sp.; assembly: GCA_964580715.1. Taxonomy (GTDB): domain Bacteria; phylum Pseudomonadota; class Alphaproteobacteria; order Rickettsiales; family UBA1997; genus UBA2645. The sequence goes on from CAZOKU010000009.1 coordinate 34,065, forward strand.
AACTTAGCACAAGCCACATTTCTTGCTGCTTTTGGAAAGATTAATGAACTAGGAATTTCTGAAGTCACTATATTGCATTGTTGATTATTAATCGGCGAAAACCGAACCTTTTCAGAAGAAATAGGAGAAAATCTCATACAAGCCTACAAATAATTAAAAAAAGATCTAACCTTTCTTAAAACCTTATTTTAAAAACTCAACAGCCCCATAACTTATAATCGCACTTGCACCAGCTCTTTTAAAAGCGATCAAACTTTCATAAAAGGCCGCGTCAAAATCAAAAGCGCCCTTGTCTGCCGCGTGTTTCAGCATTGCATATTCGCCGCTGACTTGATAAGCAATTATTGGCAGAGAAAAATTTTGTGACGCCATTTTAATCACGTCAAGATATGCCATTGCTGGCTTAACAATCACCATATCCGCGCCCTCTTTCACATCTTGCTCAATTTCGCGCATTGCTTCAGCGGAATTTCTAAAATCCATCTGATAAGTTTTTTTATCTGATTTTAAATTGCCTTTCGACCCCACAGCATCACGGAACGGGCCATAAAAATTAGAAGCATATTTTGCCGCATAAGACATTATCGAAACATTAACAAACCCTGCACAATCAAGAGCCTCGCGGATTTTTAACACTCTAAAATCCATCATATCAGAAGGTGCAACAATGTCACAACCAGCTTCTGCCTGCACCACAGCTTGTTTGCACAAAATTTCCACAGTTTCATCATTAATCACATAACCATTTTTATCAATCAAACCGTCATGGCCATGCGAGGTGTATGGATCTAGCGCCACGTCACAAATCACTCCAATTTCTGGTACTGCATTTTTGATCTCTTTAATGGTGCGACAGATTAAATTATTTTTATTCAAAGCTTCTTTTCCATCAGCAGTTTTCAACGAATTTTCAACCACAGGAAACAGCATCAAAGCAGGAATACCAAGATCTCGCGCCATTTTAGCTTGCTTTACAATTCCATCAATTGAAAAACGCGAAACGCCCGGCAAATTTGCCACAGCTTCTTCTTTGTTTTTCCCTTCGATCACAAAAAGCGGCAAAATTAAATCGCTCGGCAAAACATGGCTCTCCGCAATCAAATCGCGCATCCAAGAGGCAGTTCTATTTCTTCTTAATCGAATATTTTGATAAAAGTTTTGCATAATTATTTGAACTTAAGAAACATTGCAGCTATGCTGTAACAAAGCATTCTAAAGCTATTTATTTTAACTTCCATGAAAAATATTCTTGCAGAAATCTATCAACACAAGCAAATAGAGGTTAGAAACCGCAAAAAAACTGTAAGTTTGCAAGATTTATGCACTGAAATTAAGTGTTTAAAGGCTGAAAAACCCAGCGAAAACCGCAATTTTTTCAATGTTTTAAAAGAAAAAGATGATAAAGCAGAAATTGCTTTAATCTGTGAAATCAAGAAGGCATCGCCTTCAAAAGGCATAATCCGCGAAGATTTCAACCCAGTTGAAATCGCTAAAATCTATGAAGCAAGTGGCGCCAGCTGCATTTCGGTTTTAACTGATGAAAAATATTTTATGGGCGCAAATCAATATTTATCTGATGTGCGCAAAGTTACTAATCTGCCAATTTTGCGCAAAGATTTTATTATTGATCCTTACCAAATCTATGAAGCTAAAGCTTTGGGCGCCGATTGCATATTGTTAATTGTGGCAATGTTAGAACCAGAAAAATTGCTCGAGCTTGAAGAATGCGCGCTTTCTTTGGGGCTTTCTGTGTTAATTGAAATTCATGATGAAGCCGAGTTAAAACGCGCTTTAAACATGAAAAGCAAATTAATTGGCATCAATAATCGCAACTTAAAAACCATGGAAGTTGACCTTAAAACTTCGCTAAATTTGGCTGATTTAATTCCAAATGATTATGTGATTATTGGTGAAAGTGGCATTAAAGACGCGCTTGACATCGAGCTTTTGCAACAAGCAGGCATCAACTGTTTCTTGATAGGCGAGCATTTTATGAAACAAAAAGACATCGCCTTTGCTATTAAAGACATATTTGGAGAATAACAATGTTTAAAATTGCAATCATAGGTCGCCCTAACGTAGGAAAATCAACGCTTTTCAACAAATTGGTTGGCAGATCAATTGCTATTACTGACGACACCCCTGGAGTTACTCGTGACCGCAAAGAAGCGCGCGCTAAGCTGGGCCCGCTTGAATTTGTTGCAATTGACACTGCTGGTTTAGAAAATGAAATTTCTGATAAATCTCTAGAAAAAAGAATGGTTGAACAAACCGAAGTTGCAGTTGCTGATGCTGATTTATGCCTTTTTGTGGTCGATGGAAAAGCTGGTGTAATCAGCAAAGATTTTCATTTTGCACAGTGGCTTAAAAAACTTGGCAAAAAAACCATTTTAATTGCCAATAAATGCGAAAATTTAAATGAAGCAGTTTTTGATAGCGAATATTACAAACTTGGATTCGGCAAACCTACAGCTATCTCATCCGAACATAAATTAGGCTTTGGCGATTTATATGAAAAAATCGCCCCCGAAATAAAAATTTATGAAGAAAACTTTTCTGAACTGGCATTTATGCAACCATCATCCTCCTACCCTCCTTCTTCCTTAAATAAGGAAGAAGGAGGAAGTCGTGCATCCGCTTTGCAAAGCAAAGCTACTGCAACGACAGAGTGCCAAAACGAAGCATCTTATTTGCGAGACGATTTCAAAAGCCCTCCCCTACAAATCGCAATTATCGGAAAACCAAATGCTGGAAAATCAACCTTCTTAAACAAAATCCTCGGCAAAGACCGCTTAATAACTGGCCCAGAAGCAGGAATCACCCGCGATGCAATTGCAATTGATCACGAATTTCACGGGCAAAAAATTCGCTTTATCGACACTGCAGGAATCAGAAAAAAATCCAACATCATTCAAAAATTAGAAAAACTCTCAAGCCTTGACAGCTTTAGAGCCCTGCGCTTTGCCCAAGTTGTAATATTATTAATTGATGCCAATTCACTGCTCGACCATCAAGACATGGCGCTTGCTGGTGAAATTTTGCGTGAAGGACGCGGCCTTGTTTTTGCGATCAACAAAATCGATTCAGTTGCTGGTGATAAAGAAGTTTTTATGCGGGAAGTGCGCAAACAAATTCAGTCTTTACTGCCTGAAATTGAAGGCGCTGCTATTCTTGGAGTTTCTGCTAAAAACGGCTATAATGTTGAAAAAACCATTGAATTTGCCCTGCAAACTTATGAAC
>CAZOKU010000010.1:0-10157 GCA_964580715.1 uncultured Rhizobium sp.
GTGTAAGAGCGGTAACGCTTTGAGCTAACCAGTACTAATAACCCGATTGGTTTATTTTACAAACTATGTGTGGTATAAATATGCAACACATAATATTAAGATTCTTGAACACAAAGCAGGTATCTCTATAGTTTATCAATTTTCATGTCACTTGTTGGCTTGGTGAATATAGCGATGTGGAACCACTCGATACATTCCGAACTCGCAAGTGAAACGCATGTTGCGCCGATGGTATTTGGTCTTTAGGTCCAGTGAGAGTAGGTGATCGCCAAGCCTATGAGTGACATGATCCGATTTTAGAAAGCAATTTAAAAGGCTCGTCTGATATTCTTTGAATATTCAGGCGAGCCTTTTTTGTTTTTGGTAGTTAGTTTTCTTATTACTAGAGTTATATTTATTTAAATAGATCAGAATGAGAGCCGGTTCGTTCCAGAATCAAGGAATCTTGTGATAAGCGATAAATCAATAGCCAGTCAGGTTCGATGTGTAATTCTCTGCTGCCTTCATAGCAGCCCATTAATTTATGGTCACGATATTTGAGCGGTAAAGGAGAATTATTAGCAAGGATATCAATAATATTTTTTAATTTATCAAGATCTTTCCCTCGTTTAAACATTAAGCTATATTCTTTAGAAAATTTTTTTGAAAAGATTATTTTTTTCATTTTTTGTGGTTTTGGTTTTTTTGATAGTGCTGTCAAGATAGGCAAAAGCTTCCTTGGTATTTTTAAAACTAGGCAATTTCTTTTCTTTTTTTCGGGATTCTTCTAAAGCTTGAATCGTTTTTTTGTTCAAAACCCTTACTACGCCGTCATCTCTGGTTAAAATTGTTTGTTTTAATTTTATCGCCTCTAAAACATAATCTTTGATTGATAGGCCAAGATTAATTGCGGCGATTTTGATTTTTTTATATTCCTTATCTGGAATTTCAATGGTCATTTTGCTCATAAAATACGGGAAGTTGTAAATACAGGAATACAAATTTACGGTGATTATTCTAAATTACAAGGGAACTTCAATTAATAAAATTTTACTATCTTTTTTTGTTTTTAAATTAATTGATTTTGCTTCGGAAATTGCAATGGCATCTCGTCTTGTAAACTCTTGATTTTCAAGGGTAAAACCGCCTTCGATTGCAAAAATATAAACTCCGTGATCTTGATTTTTTAGTTGGTAAAAAATTTCTGTTTCTTTATCAAATTCTCCTAAATAAAAATAGGCGTTTTGATAGATCCAAACTCCTTGAGCATCTTTGTTTGGTGAGAGAATTTGATATAGATCATTATTTTTTGCTAAATTATTGATGGTTTTTTGATCATAACGCGGCTCAACATTTAAGCGGTTTGGTGTGATCCAGATTTGTAAAAGGTTGGTTTCTTCTTGTTCGCTGGCGTTAAATTCGCTGTGAAAAACTCCGCTGCCAGCGCTCATTACTTGAATTTCTCCGGCTTTGATTGTTGAGCTGTTGCCCATGCTGTCTTCATGTTTTAAAGCGCCTTTTAGCATGATGGTGATGATTTCCATGTTTTTATGAGGATGTTTGCCAAAGCCTGATGCTGGAGCGATGAAATCGTCGTTAATGACTCTTAATTTGCCAAAACCCATTTGATTTGGGTTGTAATATTCTCCAAAGCTGAAGCTGTGGTAAGATTCAAGCCATCCGTTTTTAACGTGGCCACGCTCGTGTGATTTATGAATTATGATTTTCATGCAGATATTAGTATTGAATTTTTTTGCTTCGTGCTTAGATTAATGCTGTTCTTTAAATAATATATCTTTCAATGAAAAATACTTCACGCAATTTTTTTACATGGATCGCCATTTTTTTGGTGGTGATGGCTGTTTCTAATTTGTTTGGGCCTGATGGTTTGGGTGGAAAAAGGGTGATTTTTAGTGATTTTATCAAGAAAGTTGATGCAGGAGAGGTGGTTAAGGTTGATATTAAAGGTGGTGATTTGGTTGGAAAGTTTAAAGATGGTGAGCAGTTTTATACATATTTGCCAGAATATCCTGATTTAATTGAGAAGCTGCAGTCTAAGGGAGTTGAAATTAACGTGTTGCCGTTGGTTAGCAAGTCGGAAAAAATTATTGGTGGAATTTTAGGATGGTTGCCTTTCATTATTATGATTGCGCTTTGGGTGGCTTTTGCGCGTGGTGCTGGAAGTGCTGGAGGAAAGGGCGGTGCTTTTGGTTTTGGGCGTTCTCGGGCGAAACTTTTACAAGAAAATAAAAATAAGGTGACTTTTGCTGATGTGGCGGGAATTGACGAGGCTAAGATGGAGCTGTCGGAAATTGTTGATTTTTTAAAGGATTCAAAAAAATATACGGAAGTTGGGGCGCGAATTCCGCGTGGGGCTTTGTTGATTGGCTCACCTGGAACTGGTAAGACGTTGCTAGCGCGCGCTATTGCTGGTGAAGCTAATGTGCCGTTTTTTTCAATTTCTGGTTCGGATTTTGTGGAAATGTTTGTGGGTGTTGGTGCGAGCAGGGTTCGCGATATGTTTGAACAGGCGAAAAAATCAGCGCCGTGCATTTTGTTTATTGATGAGATTGATGCGGTGGGGCGTCATAGAGGCTCTGGCGTTGGTGGCGGCAATGATGAGCGTGAACAAACTTTAAACCAGCTTTTGGTTGAAATGGATGGATTTTCGGAGAATCAAGGGGTGGTTGTGATTGCTGCAACCAACCGTCCAGATGTTTTGGATCGTGCGTTGCTTCGCCCTGGAAGGTTTGATCGTCAGATTACAGTGCCAAACCCTGATATTGTTGGCAGAGAACAGATTTTGTCGGTGCATGTGAAAAAAATTATTGCTGCTGCGGATGTTGACATTAAAACCATTGCGCGTGGAACTCCCGGTTTTGCAGGGGCTGATTTGGCTAATTTGATCAATGAAGGTGCGCTTCTTGCGGCGCGTAACAATCAGAAAATGGTGACCATGAAGAATATGGAAGAGGCGAAAGATAAAATTATGATGGGCGCGGAAAGAAAGTCGATGGTGATGCAGAAGGCTGAGCGTGAGCTTACGGCTTATCACGAGGCGGGACACGCGATTACGGCGCTTAATTGTGTTAATTCTGATCCGATTCATAAAGCAACGATAATTCCGCGTGGACGCGCTTTGGGCTTGGTTATGAGGCTTCCTGAAACCGATCGTTTTTCAGTGACGAGGGCAAAACTTCATGATGATTTGATTGTTGCAATGGGCGGCAGAGCGGCTGAGGAGATGATTTTTGGTTATGATAAAGTTACAACTGGAGCATCTTCTGACATTGCGCAAGCAACCAGTATGGCGCGCAATATGGTGACAAGATGGGGCTTGAGTGATAGGGTTGGCGCGATTGATTATAGTGATGATCAATCTTCTAAATCTTATTCGGTGGCAAAAGATTTTTCTGATGAAACGGCGAAAATCATTGATGAAGAGGTGAGAAGAATTGTGGAAGAAGCCTTGGCCAAGGCAAAAGAAATTTTGCGCAATAAGAAAGAAGACTTGGAAAAACTGGCGCGCGCTTTGTTGGAATATGAAACTTTGAGCGGCGATGAGATTAAAGATTTGCTTGCGGGAAAAGAGATTAGAAGGGCTTCTGTGGGGCAGAGCAGTGCAACTAGCAGTTTTATTCCGAATGTTATTGAGTAAGGGTGGTTAGTGATTGTTTGATTTGCGACTTTATTAAAAACTTGAAAACCGTGTTGTTAATTAAATTATGGCATGAACTTAAAGGGCGGGATTACAAATCCTGCTCAGCATCGAGTTCAAGGATGATGATTTAGGGGATAATTACCTAATTTGACCCTAAAATTGCTATTGCGCCTTGAAGTTCAGGGGTTTATTCTTGTAACAGTGCTATTCTGCGCTTAAAAAACAATTTACAATTATTTTATGCAATTTGACGTTACAAAACAGGTTTTGTTAAAAGCGATTTCAAGTGTGAATGGAGCGGTTGAAAAGAAGAATACCATTCCAGTTTTACAAAATATTAAAATTGAAGCGCGTGATGAAAAAGTTGTTTTGTCAGCAACTGATATGGATATTTTGGTGACTTCATCATTTTCTGCGGGCATGAAAAATGGTGGTTCTACGACAGTTCCAGCGCAGATGTTCTTTGATATTGTAAGAAAAATTCCGGATAATTCTAGCATTATCATAGCTCAAGAAAGTGCAACAATCCTGCAAATTAAATCTGGTAAAGCAAAATATAGCTTGCCTTGTATTGATTCTGGAGAATTTCCGAATTTATCAGAAGGTGAATTGGGTGAAGAAATTGAAGTTGATGCTGAGAAATTGGCGAAGATGATTGATAAAACACGTTTTGCAATTTCTAATGATGAGACGCGTTATTATCTAAACGGATTGTTTTTGCAGGCGGTGAACAAAGAAGCGGGTTTTGAGCTTCGCACTGCCGCAACTGATGGGCATCGTCTTGCTTTATCCTTTTTATCGACTCCGCAAATTAAAGACGCTTTTGGGGTGATTTTGCCAAAAAAATCAGTTGCGGAAATCAGAAGAATTATTGATGGCTTGAAAACCATTAAAATTGCGGTTTCGAGGGTGAAAATTAAAATTACCAGTGAACAAACTACGATAATTTCTAAGTTGATTGACGGTGAATTTCCTGATTATGATAAAGTTTTGCCAAAAAATAATAATCAGATTGCGCTGATTAATAAAAAGGCTTTTTTTGATTGTGTGGATCGTGTTTCAACGGTTGCAACGGACAAGCATAAATCTGTGAAGATTGTTTTGGAAAATGGTAAGATGAATTTGCAAGTTGGAACCAATGATGGTTCTTTTGCTTATGAAGAATTGGATGTTAATTATTCTGGTGAAAAAATTGAGACTGGCTTTAACTCGCGCTATTTGCTTGATGTGATTGGGCAGGTTGATAAGGAAGAGTTGATTATGCGTTTTAAGGATGGAATGTCTCCGGCTTTAATTGAGGCGAAGGATATGAACTCGGTTTTTGTGGTGATGCCAGTTAGGATATAATTGTTATAATTTCATTAGGAGGGGTGTCAGACACCTTTATACATAAAGGTGTCTGACACCCTTGTTTTGTAACATAGAATATGCATATTAGCAAAATTTATCTCACTAATTTTCGTAATTTTCTTGCCAAAAAGTTGGATTTTTCTAAGAAATTGACTTTATTTGTTGGTTATAATGGTGTGGGAAAAACTAATATGATGGAAAGCATTACGGTGCTTGGGCGCGGGGCTTCGCTTAAAGCGGCTGATTTTGATGAGATGGTGAATGTTAATTCGGGGGAAAAAAAATTTATAGTTTTTGCTGAAATTGTTGATCACGAATTTATTGAAAAAATTGCTTTATCTTTTGAAACTATTGGAAAAAAGAAAAATCTGCAAATCAATGGGGAGACTGTAAGCTCTAAGCGCCAAAATGAATTTAAAAGCTATTTAATTAATTTTATTTGTTTAACTCCATCGCTTGAACAGTTGTTTATTTTGGGGAAATCTGAGCGCAGAAATTATTTAGATAAAATTGTGTCGGATCTTGATGTTGAGCATTTGACAAGAGTCAATGATTATCAAAAATTGTTGAAAGAAAGGTTGATGATTTTGCAAAAATATCGTGGACAAAAAACTGGTGAAAAATGGTTGGAAATTGTTGAAAATAATATTGTTGAGTTAGGCGTTGCTATTGCTTCGGCGAGGGTTGAGGCGATTGATTTTTTTAATAAAGCGATAATTTCTTTTTCTTCAAATTTTCCTAAAACAAAATTGCGAGTGATTGGTGAAATTGAAGAAAAAATAAATCAAGAAAGTGCGGTAAAAATTGAGGAATTTTATAAAGAGCAATTAAGGAAAACGCGCGAACAAGACTTGCAAAGCTTTAGAACCGATTTTGGAGTTCATCGCTCAGATTTTGATGCGATTTTTTTAGAAAAAAATATTTCGGCCACTTTGTCTTCAACTGGTGAACAAAAGGCGATTATGATTTCAATAACTTTGGCGCGGGCTAAAATTTCTGCTGATTATAAAAATTATCCAACTGTTTTGGTTTTTGATGAAGTGGTTTCGCACCTTGATGAAAAAAGAAGGAAAGATTTGTTTGAAGAAATTGCCGCGACAAATTTACAGGCTTTTTTTAGTGCGACGTCAGTTGAGTTGATTCCGCAGAGATTTTTGGATGAGGGGTTAATTGAGGTGGTTTGGTTGTGATATTTTTATAATTTTTCGTTATCTTTTAGTTTATCAAAAGTGTTAATGATTATTTTATCTGGTGGAGAGTTGAATTTTGCAGCAGCTGAGTAGCTGTTGAAGGGGTTCTGGGTGAAATAGTGGGCTTTGCTAATTTAACTCCTATACCTATAAAGAGTTCGCGGAGCCCGTATTTTCCTGACCAACGCATTGACATTGATGCATAATCTTTTGGAATTTCTTTAGATGCTTCCCCTAATCTTTTATCGTTAAAAGTTAATGTTCCTCCATTATCTATGTTAAATATAACCAAATCTTTAAAGCAGTCGTAGCCAAGAAGAGATGTTTCTAGCTTAGTGATACAATTAATTTTTTGAAGTAATGGTGGTAAACTTTCTTCCCTAATAGGATTTCCGTAAGTATTAAGGGATCTTAATGGTAGATCTGAGATTGGGTGGAAGTTTGTTATATAATTATTACTGGTATCTAAAGATTTTAGCTCACGTAATCCTTTAATCGGACTGATATCTTTAATCTGGTTTTGACTGATAATTAGTTCTTTTAGCCAAGGTAATTTACCCATAACATCTTCTGGAGGAAGTGAACCCAAATCTAAACCTTCTAGATTTAAAGTAGTATCAGTATGTTTAAATGCAGCTATTACTCTAAAAACGGCTGCTTTTCTGGAGGATTTTTGTTTTTCAGTAAAACCTTTGATTGCTTCATGGTTTGGACCGTACTCTGCTAGTGTTTCAGTTAAGATTTTAGGGATTTCGTTATATTCGGCATAAGCTGCTGTTTCAAGATTTGTGGCATAGTTTCTAAACTGATCCTCTTGCCAGATTTGAATTTTGGCTTCGCAAATCTCAAAAACCATATCTTCGCATTCTGACCATTCGATAAGTCCCTTTATAAATTCTTGATTTTCTTCACCAGGCAATAATTCTTTTACTTCTAGTTCGAAGGCGTCTGATTCTTCAGCTATTGATGGTAGAGGTTGAAAAGATCTCATAAATGTATTTAAAAAATAATAATTTTATGAGATGGTTTTAATGTATAAAAATACTTTTTAGATAAAATTGCTAGTATGGATCAAAGTGTGTCAATTTATAAACGCCGATTTGCGACAGTGCCATAAAAAGAAAAACTTTTACTAAAGCATTTTTATCCAGAATTGGTGTTTGAAGAAATTGTTGCAACAAATTTACGGGTTTTTTTATTTTATATTTGAGTTTATGATGTCTCGGCCGAGTTTGGCGAGGGTTTCGGCGAGGTTTTGGTCTTTGATGTTGCGGATTTTTTCTTGGAGAAGGGTTTCTTGTGATTGGGGCAGGATTATTTCTTTTGCTTTGGTTGCGATTTCTTTTGGTTCTTGCTTGATGATGATTTTGCCGATTGATTTAAAGCCATAGAAGCTGGCGATTCGCTCGATGATTATTTCGGAATTATTTTCTAAGAAAAAGCCAGTAGCGGAATTGTAAACTGCGATGGTTAGTTTGGCTTGTTGGGACTTGTCTTTGCTGAAGCTAACGGTTTTTGGATAGCAGAATTTGGCGTATTTTTTTCCGATTAAATCTTCCCAATTTTTGACTAAATTATTGATTAAAATAAATTCTTTTTTGCTGCCAGCAAAAATTGGCTTGAGCAGGTGGGAAATTTTTTGATCAATGCTTTGTAGGCCGAATGAAGTTCGTTTCATTATGTTTTGTTAGTGATGGGCATGAACGTGGGGTTAAAAACCTCGTCCTGCAACAGGTATGTTGTGAATGGTGCTTAAATATAAGATAAAATTTTAGTTTCTTTAATATAAAAATCTGGAAATTTTTTTAGCAGGTTCTCTTTGGCGATTTTTAAATCTTGGTCATTGGCAAAGATGGCGAAGCAAGTGCTGCCGCTGCCTGACATTTTGGCGGTGAGTGCAGGGGGTTTTTTTGCTTCGTGTAATATTTCATTTATTTTTTCGGTAAGGCTTATGGCAGCTGAGGTGAGATCGTTGGGGAAATCTTTTATTAGTTCAAAAATGTCTTGGTTGTAGATTTCTTGGTCAGAAATTTCAGTGGAATAATTTTGGTTGAATTTGGCAAAAACTTCTTTGGTGGAAAGATTTATTTTGGGGTTGATTAACAAAGTTGCTATTGGAGCAAAGCTGTAAAAATTTTTTATTATTTCGCCGCGTCCGCGGATGATTGAAGCTTGATTTTCAAAGAAAAAAGCAATGTCGGAACCAAAATTTAGAGAAATTTCCTGTAAGAATTGTTTAGATAAATTTAAGTGAAAAATTTGGTTGATGATTTGAATAAAAAATGCTGCATCAGAAGACCCGCCGCCAAGGCCAGCGCCAATTGGAATGTTTTTAGTTATTTTGATTTTTAAATGATTGTCGATGTTAAAATTATTTAAAAAATAGTCTAAAATTTTGGTGAAAAGATTGTTTTTTAAATCGAGTTCGGATGAAAATTCTCCAGCGATTTCAAGCTGAAAATTTTTGTTTTTTTCAACTTCTAAAATGTCGTAAAGATCAAGAAAAGCAAAAAGTGATTCTAAAGAAGAATATCCATCATTTCTTTTTCCTAAAATTTTTAAGAATAAATTTATTTTAGCGGGGCAATGTGCTTTATAGATGTTTTGCATTATTTAGGAATGTTTAATCCAACGGCATAGCTTTTAGAACCGCGCTTGATGAATAAAAACAGTTTTTGAGTGTTTTTTTTAGCACCGTTAATGATCATCTTTAAATCTTCAATTGATGAAACTGGGGTTTGATTGGCTGATAATATGACGTCACCAAACATCACGCCTTTTTCGGATGCTTCTGATTTTGCTGTGACATCCACCACTAAAAGCCCTTTAATGTTGCTGGAATCTTTATTGCTTTTTACGGTAGCATTAAATTCTGCAAGCCCAAGGCCCAGGACGAATTGAGTTGATTTGCCAATTTGCTTATTTTCAGTTTTAAACGAATCAGATTTTTTTGTTTCTTCTGGAGATCGGGTTATTTTTACTTCCAGATTTTTTATTTTTCCTTGGCGCAAAATTGTGATTTTTACGGTTTTGCCAATTGCGGTTCTTGCAACTGCTTTGGGCAAGGTTTTCATGTCGAGGATTTCTTGATCGTCGAATTTTATGATAATGTCGGTTGGAAGAATGCCAGCTTTATCAGCAGGGCTGTCGTTACTTACATCGGTAACAAAAGCGCCGCGGTTTTTATCCATGTGGATTGATTGAGCAACGTCATCAGAGACATCTTGCACGGAAACGCCAAGCCATCCGCGGGCAACTTCTCCTTGATCTTTAAGCTGTTTGATGATGGCAATTGCGCTTGCTGATGGCAAAGCAAAGCCAATGCCGACATTGCCGCCAGAAGGTGAGAAAATTGCGGTGCTAATGCCAATAACTTCGCCGCGCGAGTTAAACATTGGTCCGCCAGAGTTTCCTTTGTTGATTGCAGCGTCAGTTTGAATTAATTCGTCATATTGACCGTTGTTGATGTCGCGGCTTCTAGCAGAAACAATTCCGACAGAAACTGATCCGCCAAGGCTGTAAGGATTGCCAATTACAATAACCCAATCGCCAATTCTTGCTTTGTCGGAATCGCCGAATTTAACAAATTTAAATTCTTTGTCAGATTCAATTTTAAGCAGAGCAAGATCGCTTCTTTTGTCGATGCCAATTAGTTTTGCTTTATATTTTGATCCGTCATGAAGATTAACTTTGATTTCTTCAGAATCTTCAATCACGTGGCTGTTGGTGATGATAAAACCATCTTTGGAAATAAAAAATCCAGAGCCAATTGAGGAAGATTTTTTTTTGTCAGAATTAACTACTTGAGTGATAGCAATTGCAGGCGCTTCTTGGGTTGCTGAGATGTTTACCACAGCAGGTAAAAGTTCTTCAATAATATCAGCAAAACCGCTAGTTGCGAGTTGTTTTGGTGAGATTCCGTCATTTTGGACGCTCTCTTCAGAAGTTTCCACTGGTTTTTTTTCTTTAACAAATTT
>CAZOKU010000010.1:10167-33089 GCA_964580715.1 uncultured Rhizobium sp.
CGTTTTTAGCAGATTTGTCTTGAGCTGTTGCTTCTATTGATAAAGCAAAGCTTAATAAAGTAAAAAATATGATAAAAAGTTTTTTCATAGTGATTTTTAATTTTTTATTTGTCCAAAATATTTGAAAAACTCGTTATCTGGTGAAATCACCATAGTGGTTTTGCTTTTATCAAGTGATTTTGTGTAAGCATTCATCGAGCGATAAAAATCAGCGAATTCAGGGTCTTTGCCATAAGAGTTGATGTATATTTTTGATGCTTCAGCATCGCCATGTCCGCGAATTAAGTCGGATTTTTTCTTAGCTTCAGCAAGCAAAATTGTTTTTTGTTTGTCAGCTTCAGCGCGAATTTTAGCGGCTTCTTCTGCGCCTTTGGCTCTGATTTCGCGGGCCTCTTTTTCGCGCTCAGTTTGCATTCTGGCAAAAATTGCATCGCTATTTTCCTTCGGCAGATCAGCGCGCATGATTCTGACGTCGATAATTTTCACCCCAAAAATTTCGGATTCTAAAGCAACTGCTTCTTTAATTTTCGCCATCACAGTGCCGCGATTCTCGGTTAAAAGTTCAGCTAAATTAACTTCACCAATAATTTGACGAAGGCTAGAATCAAGTATTGCAGAAAGCTTGTTTTCAAGGCCAGCTTTGCTTCTGGCTGTGGTGTAAAATTTTAATGGATCAATAATTTGATATTTAGCAAAAGCGTTGATCAGCAAGCGTTTTTGGTCGGATGCAATAACTTCTTGCTCGGAAATGCTTAAGTTTAAAATTCTTTTATCAAAGAAAATTGCATCTTGCAAAAAAGGAACTTTAAATTTTATTCCCGGATGAGTGATTAAGCGCACTGGTTCGCCAAATTGCGAAATTAAAACTTGTTGTCTTTGATCAACTGTGAAAAAAGAACTCGCAAATAAAATTAAAAATACAGTGGCAAAAATTAAAATTTTTTTAGTTTTTTGATTCATTTTTAGTTTTGTTTTGTTGAGTTAATTCATTAAGCGGATAATAAGGCATAACTCCTGCTTTTGCCGCGCTTTTATCAATAAAAATTTTATCATTTTCACGATAAATTTTTTCCATAGTTTCTAAATAAATTCTTTTTTTAGTAACTTTTTGTGATTTAACATATTGGTTGTAAACCGAGGTAAATCTTCCCGCTTCACCTTCGGCATTGCTTACAACTTCTTTGCTGTAAGCTTCAGCTTCTTCAAGCATTTGCGAAGCTAAACCGCGCGCTCTTGGAACCACATCATTTGCATAAGCTTGTGCCTCATTAATTTCTTTTTCTTTATCGGCTTTGGCGGTTTGAACATCGCGGAAAGAATCAATAACTTGCGAAGGCGGGTCAACGCGGCGCAGCTGCAGCAACACAACACGCACCCCAGCGCCATAAGAATCAAGAATTTGTTGCAGAAGCTCTTTAGCTTCAAGCTCGATTTTTCTTTTTCCGTCAGAAAGTGCATCAGTTATTGGCTTGCGAGCAATAATTTCACGCATTGCGCTTTCAGCGGCTTGATGAATTGTGTTATTTGGTTCGGAGAGGTTGAAAGCAAAGTCTTTGATGTCAGAAATTTGCCATTGCACTTGAAATTCAATGTCGACGATGTTTTCATCGCCAGTAAGCATTAAATTATAGGTTTTGTCGGCACCGAATTCTTCTGTGTTGACGGCAGAAACGCTTTTTTTGATCACTTGACCGAAAGGATAAGGAATGTGATAATTAAGTCCTGGAGTTGTGATGGAATAAAATTTTCCGAAATAAAGCACGACAGCATTTTCATCAGCATCAACTTTGTAAAATCCTAGGGAAAGCCAGAATAAAATTGTGCCAAGAATTATCAGGCCAATGACTGATTTTGGTGATTTTGGTTGATCGCCAAAGAAAAAATTTTTAAATTTATTAGAAAAATTATTAAAATTTTGCTTAGGATCTTTTTGGTGGTTTTTTGGCGGTTCATTATTTTGTTGGTTTTGGCCTTTGTTGCCATTGTTAGGTGGCATGCCCCAAGGGCTTTGTGGTCCAACATTCATTAGAAGTTTTAACATGCTTGAGTTTGCAATAAATTTTTAATTAAAATATAATAATAACAGCTTATAAATATTTTTTCAATATGACAGAAAAAACTCTTGCTGATTTTATGCAGCAAATTCCTGACGTGGTTGGGGTTAAAAAAATTATTGCAGTGGCATCAGCTAAAGGTGGGGTTGGTAAATCAACGGTTGCTTGCAATTTAGCGGTGGCTTTGAAACAGACTGGCCTTGAAGTGGCGCTGGTTGATGCTGACATTTATGGTCCGTCGATTCCTTATTTGATGAATCTTTCAGGCAAGCCAGAGATGCGAGATAATTTATTTTTGCCAATGATTTCGCATAAAATAAAATGTATTTCGATTGGATCTTTAACTGATGAGAAACAAGCTGGAGTTTGGCGTGGGCCGATGGTGACAAAAATTCTTTATCAATTAATTCGCAGCGTAAATTGGCGTTTTGATAAAAAAGATGTTGATGTGATGATAATTGACATGCCTCCAGGAACTGGAGATGTTTATTTAAGCATTGCAGAAAAATTTCCTTTATCTGGAGTTGTGGTTGTTTCAACGCCGCAAAATCTTGCGGTGATTGATGTGGTGAAATCAATTGATTGTTTTGAAAAATTGAAAATTCCGATTTTAGGTTTGATTCAAAATATGGCATATTTAGAGGTTAATGGTGAGAAGCAACATTTATTTGGCCGTGACGGGGCAAGAAAGTTGGCGGAAAAATCAGGCATAAAATTTTTAGGGGAGGTGCCTTTTAGTCAGGAAATTGCAGAGCTTTCTGAGGAAAGAAAACTTGCGGTTTTATATAGCAAAAAAACTGCTGAGATTTTTGATGCTGTGGCAAGGAAGATTATGAATTATTAGCATTGATGCTTGTGGTCGTGATGATGTTGGTAGATTGCTAGATTGCCTTTATCGCCAAAAAGAGAAATATATTCAGGATGTTGATTGATTGACTCTGGTGAACCGTGGCAACAGATGTGGTTGTTGACACAAAACACGGTATCAGTTTGTTGCATAACGGTGTGAAGGTCGTGTGAGATCAATAAAATAGCGCAATTATTTTCTTTTCTGATTTCTTCGATGATTTGATAAAAATCTTCAGAGGTGTTAATGTCCATATATTGTGTGGGCTCGTCAAGCACTAGTAAGTCTGGCTTTTGGCAGATTGCGTAAAGAAATAAAATTTTTTGCAATTGTCCGCCAGATAAATCTTGAATTTGTTTGTCTAAGAGATTCGCAACATTTAAGCGCGATGCAAGCTGGTTTAAATATTCGCTATATTCTTTTTTGAAATTTAATTGAATAAAATCAAAAGCAGTTAAGGGAATGGTTTTTTCGATTTCAATTTTTTGTGGCATATAGCCAATTTTAATTGATGGAGTTTTGCTGACTTTTCCTTTACTTGGTTTTAAAAGGCCAAGCAAAATGCGAGCGATTGAGGTTTTTCCGCCGCCATTTGGGCCAATTAAAGTGGTGATGGTGCCTTTTTTTAGTTCTAAGTTAATATCTTTTAAAATAGTCTGGCGATTTATTATCAAGCCAATATTTTCTAGCTTTGCAATCATTTAATTTTCTATGAAAAAAATTTTATTAGTTTGTTTTTTGCTTTTAACTCCACTGTTTGCGCCTTATGCACAAGAAATGACGAAACCAAAACCGTTTATTGTTACTTCAATTAATCCAGTTTATCAAGTGGTTTTAGCAATCACAGAAGACAAAGATAACATAGCTTTGATTATTGATCCACAAGTTTTTGAGCATGAATATCAGTTGAAAAAAAATGATATAAAAGATTTAGCGAAAGCAGATTTAGTTTTTTATATTTCTGATGATTTGGAACAAAATTTTGCTAAAATGAAAAAGGAAGAAAAGTTTTATCAACTGTCGGGGATTAAGGGGATCAAGCTTTTGAAACGCAGAGATAATTTAGAAAAAAATGATCAACATATTTGGTTAAATCCAGATAATGTGATTAAAATTGCAGAATTTATTACAAAAAAATTAAGTAAAATTGATCAAAATAATGCGGAAAAATATAAAAATAATTTTGCAAAATTTCGTAAAAATATTTTACAAACTAAAAATGAAATTGCTAAAGATTTAGAAAAGAAGCGGGTTAGCGGCTATGCAATCGCCCATGATGGTTATCAATATTTTGAAAATTATTTTAATTTAAAATCAGAAAAAACAATTTTTTATGATCATAATCGCGACCTTAATTTAGGCGACTTTAAAGAGTTCGATTCGCTTGTAAAAGATCAAAAAATTAAATGTATTTTTGCCGATGAATTTGATGAAAAAAATACTGCGATAAAATTAGCAAAAAATTATAATTTAAAATTAATAAAGTTGAATTTGATTGGGCGAAAGGATCAAGGTTATGCAAGCTTGTTGAGAAATGTTGGAAACGGGTTTTTGGATTGCTTTTAATTCCAAGGTCTTTCTCTTTTTTCTCCTACTTGAGCAGGTTTTGCAGAAGCTGCAGAAGTAATAGGAGGAGGAGTTTTTGTTCTTTCTTCAGAGCCACTTGCGCTGGATGATGAATGGTCAGAAGTTTTTGACGTTGGTGAGGCAGAGGTGCTTGAGGCAGATTCACTAATTGATGTTATTTCTAGTTCTGCTGGAGTTTTAATAATTTTATTTTTTAAAGTTGTAAAATCATTTGCTTGATATGCTTCTAAGAAACCAGAGAATTGCCGATCAAATAGATCTTTTTCTGTTTTTGATAAAAGTGGTATAAAATTTGCGATATTTTTTACTGTTTCATAAAAACAAAGATTTCTGATTGTTTGTTTTTGGGCATCTTCTAATTCGGTGTCGAATATTTCAAGAGTTTCTGGGCTAAACTTACTGGAGCTTCTAGCTAAAGCAGATAGTTCAGCCATGTCTGCATGAAATAATGCGTGAATTGTTCTTGCAATTTTGTTTCTAGAAGGAGCTTGTGCAAATGCTTTTTGTTGTAAAGAATATTTATATTTTTCTTCGCTAGAAAGAGACAAAGCCATAGTCATCAAAAGATTGACCATGGTGGATTTAGACTGATTGCTTTCAATAGCAATAGCCGTTACTTCTTTTAGAAAAAGAGATAATTCTTCTTTTGCTATTTCAAATTGCTCAGAAGAATCTGATCCAGCAGAAGAAACTGCTGGAGGAGATTTACGCATGTTTAGAGATTTTTTACTTTTTAGATTTTTTCCAGCGTCTTGATAAATTATAAAAAATAATAATTCCAGATTTTTTTTGATGATTATTTTGTAATTATCCCACAACGCACAAAAAACTCGAGGTCATCCTGAGCTTTGTGATGTTGAAGCATGATGATAAATTTCATGTTTTGATAATCCTTTGACAGGCTTAAGATTCTAGCTGAATGCTAACGCTTGGTTGCCAGAAAGAAGTTGTCGTGATAAAGATTTGGAAGCTTTAAGTTTAGAAGCTCCAGAAGCACCTAATTTAGTAGAAGGACGTTTTCGAGTTAATGATGGAGGTGATGTAAGCACGACAGTTTCTTCTCCAGATGGTTTGGTAATTTTGTCTGAATCGCAGGAGGTGGATGATGCTCCTGAAGCAGGAGAAAATAAATCTTCTTCTGATTCTGAAGCGGATGCTGGTGCTTGAGGAAGTTCTTTTGGCTTATCGACAGAGGTTTTGATTTCAGGAATTCCTGCGATTTCCTTTAGCAGATCGTCCGCATTATCCTCTTCCTCTCTTTTTAAACCTCTATCGGGAGTGGGGTCTATAACTAATTTTGTTTTTGAGAGTTCTGCGCCATTTTTTCTAAAAATCTCAATAAATTCTGTTATTTGAAGGGAAGTTTCTCTGATTTCTTTTTTGCTTAAACTCCATTCTGCAAACACAGAATTAATAAAATCTTGATCGAAATTTTTTACTTTTTCTAAAAAACTATAAGCGGTTTTTATAATTAAAATATGGCGTGCAATCACTTTTGCTAAAGTTTCTAGATTATTATCTCTTGCTTCCGCAGAAAGATTAAATCCAGAGTCTATTTTTGTTCCCTTTGCTTCATCGGAAACTTTTGGATAAAAGAATAAGTTTTTTGTAAGTAGATGATAATCTCCAGGTTTAACAGTTACAATGCCTCTTGAGAGAAGTATATTAAGTTTATAGTTGGCTTGTGCACGATCTAGCTTTCGAAGAGCGATAGAAATCAGGCTTCCTTCATCTGATGTTGGATTTAAGCCATGTTGACTTGGAAATGATATATTAGGAATTTTGTTGAAGAATTCGAGAAAAATGCCAGATATTTCTGATAAAAGATCTCGATTAAGAAGGTTTTTTAATTCGGTATTTGACTTTAATAACTCTTGATAAGGAGCCGCTTCTTCTAATAAAGTTTCTGTTTTTGCAAAGTAATCCTTTGATTTTTGTTCTCTATTAAGCATTTCCTTTCTTTTTTCTAGGTAAGAAGAAATTCTAATATTGATGGACTCATACATTCTTGTTTGTTCGGCAATTTTTTCTGCAGAGCTGTTATGATTAATAGCAATAAGTATATTAATAACTTTAATAAGTTGTAGTCTTCTTGATCTAACATCAGATTCGTCATCAGGAAAATGATCTAGAACGTTGGTTACGGTGCGTTGAATTAACGCCCAGGCAGTGACATGGTTTCCTTGTTTTCCTATGTGAGTTCTCGGTCTTCCTATGGCAAATGACATGCCTTTGCTATCAACAACAACGTGAGCGGTTCTAGTAAACGAGGCAATGTCGATTTCTCCTGCTGGAAGTGTTCTTTGGCGCTTTCTTGATGTATTTGAAGCAGCTCCGGCGCCTGCCATTACGACCTCTGATTCATCTTCAGTTTTTGATATTGCAACTTCTGCTTTTTTGGTTTTCCGTGTTGGTTTATTTGCAGCAAAGGGGGGTTCTCTCATATTAATGTTTTGTAAAATTTTTGAACTTTTAGCTTAGCTTATTTATATGATTTAAGGCTTATGAAAAACTGTGTTCAAATTTTAGTTAAAAATTATGAGAGATTTTTTTAACCAAAAACTTTTTTAAGTTATCGAAATATTTTTTTAGTTTGTGTCAAAATAAAACGAAAAATTTTATTGTGCAATTTTTTTAAAAAAATTTTTGTATAAGAATTTTTTGCAAAATTTTGCACAAAAATTTTTACATTTTTTTATTAAGGAAGGAAAAAATTTGAGACAAAAAATTAGTGAGAAATTTATTTTCTAAATCGCAATAAAATTTTTATCTGAGTTGATGATGGGATATTTTCTTGGTTCAAAAAGTTGGTAATGCCACCATTCTTTGGAATAAAAATCAAAACCAGAAATGGTCATGATTCCTAAAAGAAGCAGGCGATTTTTTTGAGCAACAACAGAAATTTTTTGGCAGTTGTGAAAGGCAAGATCAGAAAATTCATCGAAGTCAGTTCCCATATCAAGTTCGTTTCCACCAGCATCAGTTAGAGTCAGGTCAATTGCGGCTCCGCGGCAGTGAGGAATTGCACCACCATCAGGGTTTGAAATAAATCCACTGTCATCATTAACAGAAAATTTATCAAACATATATTTTTGAACTTCAATTGGTCTGAAGCCATCAAAAATTTTAATTTTCAAACCAAGAGATTTTGCACTCACAACCGCTTTTTTTAAAAAATTTGCAGCATCTTGATGTAAAAAACAAATTGGTTGTGCATAAAGTTTATGTTCGCAAACATTATTTTTTGAAGCATAACGTAAATCAAGAATCACATCAAATTCTTCAGCAGTGATTTGAACTAAATTTTGCATTTTTTAAAATGGTTTTAAAATTACTAAAGCAACAATTACAATCATCAAAATTGTTGGAAATTCATTGATGATGCGATAAAATTTTTGGCTATATTTATTTTTTCCGGCAACAAAATTTTTGCGACACCTAGATAAAAAACCTTGATAAGCAGCAAGAAGCAAAACTAGTGTGATTTTTATATGAAGCCAAACAAATTCAAAACCAATTTCAAAAGCTAAATAAAATCCGAAAGCAAAAACCAAAATCATGGCGGGTGTCATAATAAAATATAACAGTTTGCGTTCCATGGTTTGAAAAATTAAATCAGCCTCTGACCCCGTCTTAACTTGACTGTGATAAACAAAAATGCGGGGCAGATATAATAGGCCAGCAAGCCAAGAGATTACTGCAACAATATGCAAAATTTTGATAATGTCGTAAATTTCAATTTCGCTCATAATTTTGTTAATTTTCTTGATAATTTGCTTTAGAAATCTAATATTTCGGTCGATTATAGCATTTATAACCTTATTTATTAATAAATTTAAACATGAAGCTTTTAGCCTGCAATAGTAATGTTAGTTTAGCAAGTGAAATCGCGAAATATCTAGGCATCGGTTTGCTTAACGCTGAAATCAAAAAATTTGCTGATCGTGAAATTTTTGTTGAGGTAAGGGAAAATGTAAGAGGTGAAGATATTTTTGTGATTCAATCAACTTCTTACCCAGCAAATGACAATATGATGGAGCTTTTAATTTCCATCGACGCATTGCGACGCGCTTCAGCAAAAAGAATCACTGCGGTGATTCCTTATTTTGGCTATGCCAGACAAGATCGCAAAGTTGCGCCGCGCACGCCAATTTCTGCAAAATTAATTGCAAATCTAATCACTTCTGCTGGTGCTGATCGTGTTTTAACGCTTGATTTGCACGCTGGACAAATTCAAGGATTTTTTGACATTCCTCTAGACAATCTTTACGCAACTCCAGTTTTCTTGCGTGATATAAGAGAAAATTTTTCTTTGGAAAAAATGGTTTTGGTTTCGCCAGATGTTGGCGGATTGATGCGAGCACGCGCTATCGCAAGCAAGCTGGGCGCTGAGCTGGCAATTGTCGACAAAAGAAGGCCAGCTGCTGGAATTAGCGAAGTTATGAACATCATTGGCGAAGTTGAAGGAAAAAACTGTATTATTGTCGATGACATTGTTGATTCTGGGGGAACCTTATGTAATGCCGCGGAAGCTTTGCTTAAAAAAGGTGCGCTTTCAGTTTCTGCTTATATCACTCACGGCGTTTTATCTGGCAAAGCAAATGACAGAATTGCAAATTCGCAATTGAAAAATTTGGTGATCACAAATTCAATCGAACCTACAAAAGAAACTCTTGCAGTTAAAAACATAAAAATTATTGATATTTCCCACCTGCTTGGTGAAGCAATAAGAAATATTTCACAAGAAAAATCGCTATCAATTCTTTTTGATTAATTAAATGAAAGACTTCAAAAATTTAACTACTGCTTTAGCAATCAGCATTTCTATAATATTAGTTTCAGTTCTTGCAACTGCTGGTTTATATCGTGAAAAACCAGTAAACAAACGTGGTTTTGAAATTGAGCTTACGGCTGATGGAAAAGCTGCTCCAAAAAAGGTGGAAAAACCAGTGGATATTGCAACTTTGCTTAGAACTGCCAATGTTGACAATGGTGCAAAAATTTTCAAAAAATGTGCGTCATGCCACACGATCGGCGCTGGTGAAGCGGCAAAAGTTGGGCCAAATCTTCATGGGGTTGTTGGAAGACGAAAAGCCTCTACGGCTTTTGCATATTCTGAAGCAATGAAAGCAAAAGGCGGATCTTGGGATGTTGAATCAATTAGCCAATTTATCACCAAACCAAAAGATTATGTTTCAGGCACAAAAATGGCTTTCCCAGGCCTTAAAAAGCCGCAAGATCGAGCGGATGTTATTTTATATCTGCAAAAAAATTAGTTTAAAAATCTATGGAATTTTTAGGAATATTTTTTCGTCATTCTGATATTGTTGGAATATTGATTTCAGCGGTTTTTGGGGCGATTTTTGGCTCTTACGCAACTTTATTTGCATATCGTTTGCCAATTAATGAATCTTGTTTTGGCAGATATTTCGGTCAAAAATCGCGTTGTCCAAATTGTGGCACAACAATCATAACTCGCGATTTAATTCCTGTAATCAACTGGTTGTTTACACTTGGAAGATGCAGAAGCTGCAGCACAAAAATTCCGCGCACACATTTATTCATTGAATTATCAACCACAATTTTGTTTGTAATTTCTTACTTAAAATTTTCTTTTAGTGAGGAATTTATAATTTATGCCTTGATGTCGGTTGCTTTCGTGGTGTTGCTTGTCACTGATTTTACTCATCGAGTTTTTCCAACTGCAGTTTTGAATTTCATTTTGCTGCTTGCAGTTGCAGTGCGCGCGATGCACGATCAATCAATCATCGACATGGTTTTTAGTGGAACAATTGGCGTTTTGTTTGCAATAATTTTTTACCAGATTTTTTTCAAAAGAACCCAAGGATTATTTTCTGATCAAAAACATTCTTTTGATTATACTAAAATAATTTTAATTGCGGGAGTTTGCTTTAAACCATTGACTCTTGTGTTTTATTTCTTTTTAGTAATGTCGATTCTAACAGCTTTTCTGTTGTTTGATGTTCCAAACAGGGCAAATCGTAACAATTTTGGTTATGTATTGATTGTGCCGTTTCTGTGGCTGATATTTTGTTTGCCAAGTTTTTTATAATTTTAACTTCTAAATTTTATGTTCAATGATTACCGAGTGAAGGATATTGCTTTAGCTGCTTGGGGCAGAAAAGAAATCACTTTGGCAGAAAATGAAATGCCGGGTTTAATGGCTTTGCGTCTGGAATTTGGTGCAAAAAAACCACTTAAAGGTGCGCGCATTGTTGGTTGTTTGCATATGACCATTGAAACTGCAGTTTTGATTGAAACTTTAGTTGAGCTTGGCGCAGAAGTGCGCTGGAGTTCTTGTAATATTTTTTCAACCGTTGATCATGCTGCTGCTGCAATTGCTGCGGCAAAAATTCCAGTTTTTGCTTGGAAAGGTGAAACTGAAGAAGAATATGTTTGGTGTATTCGTCAAACCATAGTTGGCAAGCCAGAATGGAAACCAAACATGATTTTGGACGATGGCGGTGATTTAACCAAAATGATGCATGAAGAATATCCCGAATTATTAAAAGAAGTGAAGGGCGTTTCGGAAGAAACCACCACAGGGGTTGCACGTCTTTATCAAATGGCTAAAGAAGGTAAGTTAAAAGTTCCAGCAATTAATGTTAATGATTCAGTCACTAAATCAAAATTTGACAATCTTTATGGTTGTAAAGAAAGCGTGATTGATGGAATTAAACGAGCAACTGATGTGATGATCGCTGGAAAAATGGCAGTGGTTTGTGGATTTGGCAATGTTGGAAAAGGTTGCGCTGAGGCTTTTAAATCACAGGGTGCAAGAGTTGTGGTTACGGAAGTTGATCCGATTTGTGCGCTGCAAGCGGCAATGGCGGGATATCAAGTTTTGCCAATTGAAGAAGTGGTTGGGGTTGCGGATATTTTTGTTACTGCAACAGGAAACACTGATGTGATTACAATTGAACATATGCGCAAAATGAAAGATTGCGCGATTGTTGGAAATATTGGCCATTTTGACAATGAAATTCAGGTTGAATCTTTACGCAATTTAAAATGGACTAACATTAAACCACAAGTTGATCAAATTGCTTTTCCTGATGGCAAAAGAATAATTTTGCTTGCAGAAGGAAGGCTTTTAAATCTGGGTTGTGCTACGGGTCACAGCGCTTTTGTGATGTCGGCAAGCTTTACCAATCAAGTGATGGCGCAAATTGAGCTTTGGCAAAATCACAGAAAATATGAAAATCAAGTTTATATTTTGCCAAAAGAATTAGACGAAAAAGTTGCAAGATTGCACCTAGAAAAACTTGGGGTTAAATTAACTAAATTAACCAAAAAACAGGCGGATTATATCAATGTGAATGTTGCTGGTCCGTTTAAAAATGATGGGTATAAATATTAACATATAGAGCAGTATAATGTGTGGTGCTGGGCGGAATTTGTAATTCCGCCTGACTATTTATGCAAAAATTAATTAGTGGAAAAACTTAATAGTTTATTGCATGAACTTAATAGGCAGAGTTACAAACTCTGCCTAGCATCGTGGGTTGTATATTCAAAAAAAATATGGAGTTAAAAAATGGAAAAATTTCAGATTACAAAAGAAGGTTTTGAGAAATTAAAAGCGCAATTAGAAAACCTTAAAAATGTTGAACGTCCAAAAATCATCAATGCTATTGCAGCAGCGCGTGAATTGGGAGACTTAAAAGAAAATGCCGAATATCATTCAGCGCGCGAAAAACAAGGCTTCATTGAAGCTATGATCGCTGATTATGAAGATAAAGTTTCGCGTTCTGAGGCAATTGACATCAAAAAATTGTCGGGAGATAAAATAAAATTTGGTGCAACGGTTAAATTGGAAGATTTAGACAGTGGAAAAAAAGTTACTTACAAAATTGTGAGTGATTTTGAATCAAATATAGACGAAGGTTTAATTTCCAGCATTTCTCCAGTGGCTCGAGCCTTGTTAAATAAGGAAGTAGGCGATGAAGTTGAAATCAAAACTCCAGGTGGAATTATCAATTATGAAATTCTAGAAGTAAAATTTATTTAACTTTTTGAAAAATATAATTGACATCAAAAAAATTATCTAAATTATTTCAGTAAATTATTCAATAAAATTTTCTTCAAAACAAAAACTTAAAACTATGAATAAAAAAATCTCTAAGAAAAAATCAGGTTTCTCTCTTATCGAATTATCAATAGTGTTGATCATCATTGGATTATTGATTGCTGGAATTACTGGAGGTGCAAGTTTAATTAAAAGCTCAGAACTTCGTACAATCATGAGTGAAGCGCGCGCTTATGCAGTTTCAGTTAACGCTTTTTATACACAGTTTAATGCTTATCCAGGGGATTATGGCACCAGTGTTGGTGGTGTTAGTACTGCTCTTGGTGATGCTGACGGAACCATTGAATATTATAGCTCTGCAACTCCAAGTGGCGGAACTAAATCTGAAGGTGCAGCGGCTTGGATTCATCTAAGATATTCTGGAATAATTGACAATCTACCAGCTTCTATTAGCTTGATTGACGTATCTTCAGCAGCACCAACTTTTGGTTCTTCTTCAACTTCTGGCGCCAATGCTCCAATTTCTAAAGTTAAGTCTGCAGGATGGCATTTCGATTATCGTACTATTACAGAAGGTTCTGTAAATGCTGCAGCAAATCAAAATGTGTTGGTTTATACTGGTACTGGGGTTATTACAACTAGCGCTTCTGCATCAAATACTCTAGTAAATGGATCTAATCTTATAGCTGGCGCACTTATTGGATCTGATGCATTATCAATTGATGCTAAATTAGATGACGGTTATGCAAACTCTGGTAAGATCAGAGGGGTTGGAGTCAATTCGAATGGCTCAAGTTGCTATAGTGCTTCAACTTCAGCAAACGTTACTTACACAACAACGAGCGCTACGTCAAAAGTGTGTGGCTTTACTTATCAAGTTGATATAAATTCTTAAAAAGGTTTTTGATGGTTTTTAATTTGGGAAGGGTTTATAAAGCCCTTCCCAAATATTTGACAGAGCTCGGAATAGATTGTATTTTTATTTTATGAGAAATGATCCAATTCTCACTGCTGTAACAAATTTTCTGGTTCCGCTGATTTTCTTATATGGTTTGTTTTTCTTAGCAGACTTTTTTCAAAATGGATTCTTTGCTTTAATATATTCAGTTGTGTTGTTTGTTAGCGCATTTATGGTTTATTCCACGCGTTTTTCTAGCGTTATTAATGGTTGGTCTTTAAAGAATATTGAACTGATTTCTTTTTTTGCTATTTTGCTTTCGATTGTTTATATTTGTGGTGTCTTGATGTTTCTGACTAATTTTTTGTCGTTGTAGATTTATATATAAGTTGTAGCATTATAAGACATATCTTTAAAACACTCATTAAAACTAGTGTGTATCCCAGAAAATCATAGTAAAATATTTTTATGAGATCAGCCATAAAATTATTGGTAGGGTCAAAAGTGGACGACAAACTTTCTTTTGAGAGATTTTCTGCTTTAATTGCCTCGGCTCCAGAAGATAAAAAACTTTATTTGGACTGTTTTGAAAAATTTTTAGAACAAAGAGACTACAGTTTTGCAAATGCTGTATTTGATAAATTTATTTTAAATTGTGAAAGCATAATAGAAATTGGAGAAATAGAAAATTTTTATAAAAGTTTAGAATCCATAGTTAAAAATTTAGAAGAAATAAAACTAAAAAAAGAAGACAGGGTAATACTTCTGCCAGGAGAAATCACCATTGTTGAAATGTATGAAAAAATTCGCCAAGAAAAATTTATCGCAGATTTTGTAAGCTTTGGTACGGACGGAGAACTTGCCATTTCGGAATTTCGTAGTTTAGTTGGATCAATAACAACATTGGAGGCAAATAAACGTTTTTTTCGAAACTCTTTTCGAAAATTTTTAGCACAAGGATTTTATAAGGGTGCAAATATTGTATATGATGAATTTATTTCACGTTATAATAACACAATGGGAATGGAGGATGTAGATTTTCTTCGTTACAATTTAGCATCTATTTCAGGTAAGGATTTAGAAGAACTGAGGGGGAGAACACAAGAAGATCTTACTCCAGAAGAAGCTGTTATTGTTGAAATATATAAAAAAATTTACCAAAAAAATATAACTCTAAAAAGAAAGAAATTTATTGAAAGTTTTGCAGGTTTTGGTGCGGATGAAAGTGTTGCAGTTTCTTCATTTAGTGATTTAGCTGGACCAAAACCAACAACACCTTCAGAAGAAAATAGAGAATTTTTCCTAGATTCTTTTAAGAAATTTATGGATCATGGGTTTTATCAGGATGCAAATACTGTATATGACACTTTTGTCTCATTTTACACAGATAGATTTTTAGGAATACTAACTCATAGTATTGATGATATAAATAAGCTTCGTGAGATGTTAAAACTTACGAAAGGCGCTGTGGAAGATGCAAGAAGAAAAATAAAAGAAGGGAAAACAATTACACCGCAGCAAAAGGCTCTTGTTGATATTCATGAAAAAATTTATCCTGAAATAATAGAAAGAAGAGACCTATTTTTAGTTAAGTTTAAACCAAAATTTGGAAGACCAGCATCTGGTGGTGATAGTAAAGAAAGTGATGCTATCAGTGAATTTTCAACTCTAACTAGTCCATCAGACTTTTCGTCAGAAGGTAAAAGATTTTTTCTACATGCTTTTAGAGAGTTTCTAGTCCAAAAATATTACCGGGGTGCAAAAATTGTATTTAACACTTTTATTTCATGCTACAAAGATAATATTCTACAAACTGATGATATTAGGGATTTTAATGCGCTTTTAAAATCTTCAAAATTAGAAGTACCTACAGGATTTCATAATATAAGACAATACCTAAAAGATTTAAAAACAAAAAAGGACACAGGTAAATCTCTCAATCCACAAGAAAAAGCACATGTAGAAATTTATGAAGAATTGCATCGAGAGATAGAAGAAAGAAATAACTTTTTAATGAGTGGACTTTTTGGTGGCGATGTTATTGATCTATATATCAAGAAATCTCTGGGTTCCTCTTTTACATCAAGAAGATATCAAGCAGTACTTGATATCTTTTTTAGTAACAGTCTTTTTGAAAGTTCTGCCAAGATTTTTGAATTGCTGAATTACTTTAGGCAATATCATCACAATAGCGAAAAATTTGCCCTTATTAATTTTGATGTTGAACATCACGATGTTCTTTTTTTTGAAGGACCATGCACGACTGAATCTAAAAGAAGAATTGATCAATTGAAAGAGCTAAGAAAGCTCAACGATCTTTTTTGTCAATACATGGAATTTGAAGGTCGAGAAGGCAAAGGTAATGGCTGGAAAATATTTTCTGATTTTCTAAGACAGAAAGCTCTTCGAAATAATGTTAATAAAATCAAAAAGAAATTTCAATTTGGAGAGGACAGTGAAAATGCTAGGAAACTAGAAGGTATTTTGACTAAAGTTTATTGTTTAGAAGGAGATGCTGAGAGTTTTAATCATGCTTTTTGTGAAATAAAAGCATTTATTATTGCAAGCAAGCTGAAAAAGCATTTTTATAAATCTGAGAGGATTGGTATAAAATCTGATGAAGAATTAAGTGATGCGATAGTGACTATAGCAGATGGCATTGCTTTTGGAAGTCTTACGTTTGATGGATTGGACGAAGAAAGTAAAAAAAGGCTAAGGTTCTTTTTTTCTGACAATGATGGGAAAATAACATCCACTTTTGAAAAATTTATCACTTTTGGAAAGATTAGTAATGTGGAAGAATTTAAAAAAAGAGTTACAGGAAATATTTTAGCTCAATTTCAAAAATTTTTGTCAGCAAAGATTCAAGTTCTTGAATCAATAAAAGTCAGAAAGACTATAGGAAACGAGATTTTATTTAGAGGTATTAATTCTAATTCTGGTCTAAATAAGGACAATATAGCAGAACAATTAAGTTCATCTCATATTGGTGCTTCAAGTGTTCAAGAAGTGCTGCAATATTATGGATCTTACCATGTAGCTGAAAATCGAGGTCAGCCATATAATTCACAAGATCCACGTAGATCTGGTTATGCAACATCAGCAAGTTTCTCCATAGCTGTAGCAAGCCAATATGCGCTTAGTAACCCTGAGAAACGGTGGGGATTTTTATTTGAAATCAGACCCAAAAAAGGAAGAAGCCTCGTTAATTTGGTTAAACTTTCTTCTTTTTATCTAGAAGTTGTTTTTGATCAAATTTCAACGGAAGATATATTTGCGATTTATAGAATTGAAAAAGATTCTGCCTCTTCTGGGGAGTCCACTATAGTCAAAGTAGTTGATGTTATAGAAAATTCAAATTACAAAAAAAGACGCGGTGAAGATCTAGATAGAAGACCTTCCCTAAAAAAAGGTGATATATTTCATTTAAGTAATAAAGCGGTGCCAACTCATAGTGGTCATACTGTTTCAGTAGCGAGGTTAGATGCTGTACGTAGTGCACGTGGTCAAGAATTGTATAAAGCAGAACAAGAAAGGATTGGAACATATAATCAGGAATATAGAGCTGATTCAACAAGTTTTGTAACCGATTTTACGATAGAACAAAGACTTGCAATGGTTGGCAGTGCTGCTGGTGGTGGTAGTAGTATTAGTAGTAGTAGTAGCGGTGTTGCGGATTATGGGCGTGATATAAGTGTTACAAAAATTGCACTTGCTAGTTTAGAGCAACCTATAGTTAAAACAACTTTCAAAGCAAAGCCTAATAAAAAACTTTCCAGATTTTTTAAAAAAACTCCTTCAGTTAGGATTGCCAATCGTGATAAATATAATAGGCAAGCCGTTTATATAATTTTCGATCTAAAATCAGATGATGGTTCTGCGGTTTTATTTGATGGATTGCAAAATGACATAATCTTATATGGATATGAGGAGTTTTTTTATTTTAACAGAGAAAAATTAGCGATTTATTCACTCGTTCCAGCTCAACTTTTTGCTCATAATAAAAAAATGCGCAAAGCCTTTACAGAATATCTTGGAGATGGTGGAATTTTTTTAAATGATAGTCGAGGATATTATGTTGCAGATAATAATTTTTGTTTGGTGAATAATCATCGAAGAATTATAACTAACAGGTTAAGTGATTATTTTCTGGATAGTGATAAAGATTTTTTTTATGTAGGTTTTACAGAGAATATAGGAGGTAGGGTTTGTTTTAGAGATCAATTGTATGCGATGACGAATGCAAAGTTAGAAGCCGAGGAAGATGAATATCAATATCAAAAATATGTTGAATGGACAAAAAGTATGACTGGTGTTGATAAAATGTTGCAACATCATCTTTGCATAAGGGGATCGGATATTAAGGGTATCGGAATATTAGTACTGATAAAAAATATAAAAATATTTCAACAATACGGATATAGAACTCTATTTCTGCCGGGAATATGCCATAATACGTTACAGCAAAAAATGCTTGATGATTATCTGGCATCAGAAAAAGACACTGAGATGCCACAGCCTCTTATAGATCATTCTCAATGGTTAAGTGAAATGGAGGGTTATTCAACCAATCCATATTTTCAATTAATTGAGGTGGCAAAATTGAATAAAATAACAATTATTGGTCTTGATACTTCTTCTTCTTTGGCAGTTTCCTCTTATTTAAGTAAACCTGTAGAAAGCATTAAAAAATATACTTATAATAGAATCATTAAGTATTTTAGCGAAAAATTAAGAGGCGAAAAATTCATTATTTTTATCCCACAAAGTATATCTACTCATTATAAATCAAATCTTGAAGTGGAATTATTTTCTGCGGGAATCAAAGTTTTTGCGTTTTATGTAGAAAAAAGTCTAAAAGATGGGTTGATCACAAATTATGCGCATAGAGGAAGTGGGATAACATCATATTATCCATATAATGTTGTGGGTATTGGTTTTAGTGGATATCCAAGTAATTTGTTGAGACTGCCGCGAAAATCATTTGCTTTTTCAAGGGAGGTTGAATTTAACCCTAGTAATCTTGAATTAGAAAAAATGTGGAGTAGTAATTGTAGGATGATGGCAATGATAAACTTCTATAACTTTTCAAACCAAATTTTTGTAAAAAATAAAGAAAAATTTCAACGTTGGTTTGATGAGCAATATTCCACTATATCTCCTCCTCCGAAGAATCTTAAGGAACTAAGAGAATGCCTATTCAGTAGTCGCAGTGTAAGATGTGAAGTAGTTTTTGATCCTGCTATAGCAAGTAGCCATGAAATGAAAAGTATTTTAGAAGAAGCTTTATTTTCTAGCTATAAAGGAAAGAATAATTCTTTTTTTGCTGAAGCAATCAATTACTCTGGATCTAGTGATGCTATTAAAGTCAAACGCTTTTTACGAGAAACGTTGCAAAAATTACACGAGCTTGGATTAGAAGAAATGGAGAAATATTTTTATCGATATGAATCGATTGAAAGAGAAGGGTCTTTTAAACATTATATGGCAAGTTATAATCCCGTAATGCTAAAGGTTATGGGAGATGTTGCAAAGTCCGAACCCGATGGGGGGGGGCTTGTGGAGTTGTTTTTAGATCTTGAAAGATGTGCTTTAAATACGAATGAAATATGTCGCTTATTTGATCAAGCAGGCATCTTAGACAACGGTGAATATGAAGTGGAAGGAGGAGTGCTGTTAACAATTAATAACCAGTCTTCTTATGATAAGGATATATTTAATAAATTATGTAAGAAACTATGTTCATATGATGGTTGTAATCATTTTTCATATATTTCTACAGATGTTGCACAGAACAAAGAAGGTTTAGAAACAGAGTTGGATCTCTTTTTAAATCCTTCTACGGACATAGCAAAGAGTGCTGTTATAGGAATATGTGATGGTGATCACTATACTGCCATTATCATAACCCGAAATGAGGATAGTACTTTTAGCATAATATATTTTGATCCTTCATTTCCAGAATATCAACATCCAATTCCAGAACATATTATGGATGTTATGACAACGAAGTTTCCAGGCTCTAGAATTAATATAGTTGGAAATCAATTTCAAAGCGTAACTTTTCATAATGGCGCTGAAAGGGAAGTCATACCAGAAATAGATAATCCACATTCTGGTCCTATTGTTGCTTGTGTTGTCTCGGAAATAATTAGGGGAAAATTGCTAGTTACTGGAAGTGATTTACAAATTTGTTTAGGAGGTATGTGGATGGAATTTCCTCCATTAGACAAATCTTTATCTGATCAACTTGGAATAAAACTAAGACATTATCATAGTGAAATATGTGATGCAGAATCTTATGTACAGGTTACGGCTCAATTACCAATTCTTGCAGAATGCGCAGCTCAAAGAATAGATGAGATAAGAAGAAGTGTTGGTGCGCCGGCAACAGCGCCTTCTGTTACTGGAGGCCAACCTGTTGCTGGACAAAAGGGTTCCTCCCATTTAAGGGTAGGTTTGGGATAAAAATGCGTAAAAACTCAAACGACTTGATTTTTAAAGTGTTATCAATAGTGTAGCCTGAATTTTTGCTAAAAAATCCTTTACTTAATTGCGATTAACAGGTTTCTATTTTGGTATAATAGAATTTATTTAAATTATTTTTTTAAACTTATTCATGAGAGGAATTACAGTTACAGGAGCACCTACGCCAGCGTCAGCAGCTTATGATGAGGCATCCGCTAGAGCAGTATTTCTAGAAAATTTACGTGAAGGCAGACTTAAACAGAACGATGCTATTAAGATTTTTAGTCGGTTTGCTTTATCATCAACTTTAGCGCATGATAAAAAATTTGTTTTAGATTGTGTTGAATGGTTTATAAAGCGCAAACAATATGCTAACGCAGCAGTTGCGTTTTCTCGTTTGTTTGAGCTATATGAGAAGGAGCTTATAAAAGGTGATGCTCAAGAGTTTAAAAAAGACGGTATACCAGGACTTCATCTTAAAGAAGTAGAAGGCCTTACAAAAGATGAAGAGAGAGATTTCAAAGCTTTTAAAACAACTAGAGAGAGACTATTATGTCAATTTTATCAAAAAAGATTTATATCAAATTTCGAAAGAAATTTTTTTAAACCTGGAAAAAAGGAGGGTTATATAGAAGAGGTTGCTATTAGTCACTTTAAGGACTTGCGGGTTAGTGAAGAACGTTCATATGAGGATAAAAGATTTTTTGTAGACAGTGCTAAAAAGCTTATAGAGCGCAAATTTTATGTTGCTGCAGGGGTGGCGTTTGAGAAATTGGTTGAGCGCTACGGTGATTCAACTTTTTTTATAGATGTAGTTAACGAGATTAGAGAATCTTGTATTCTACAACCAAGACTTACGGGGATGGAATTGCCCGCCTATGGGGAGCTTACAAAGCGTGTAGGTGATCTGCTAAGTAGTTTAAGAGATTTAGAGCCTGGTGCGGCGGCGGGAGCTGGGTCTAGTATGGGGGCTCCAGTTGCTGCCGTTCCTCCAGCGCCTCCATTTATGAGAAGAGATATGGCTACACGAACGGGAGTAGGATATGGTACCAGCGCTTCTGCTTCTAAAGCGCCTATGCCAGCTTCAGTGGCTTTTGAGCCTGGTGCGGCAGCGGGAGCTGGGTCTGGTATGAGGGTTCCAGTTGCTGTTGTTCTTCCTTCAGCGCCACCAGCCACTGCGTCTATGCTAGATTCAGCAGGTTTTGGTATTAAAGAAGAAGGTTATGAGACCAAAAAAGGAATATTTGATAGATCTTTTGAAGCATTTGAGAATAAAGATAATTTAGTATATGTTGGCTGTGACTTGGATCCAGATAAAATTATGCATAAATTTTTTGAGTTTACTGGTTCAGACAAGAAATTATTAATTATCCCTTTAATTAGCCATCACAGTTGTTCAGCAATTTTTGTAGAAAAAGAAATTGTAGGTGCAAGCTTAAAGTTTAAGGTCTCATATTCTAATCCATCAAGTGTTGACCAAAGTAAAGTCGCATCAAATGAAATACCATATGGGATTTTGCAATTTTTCAAAGAGCGAATTCAAACTGATGAAAACAAAGTGGTGGTAATAAGTGCAGAAGGTAGTGCTATAAATACACAAGCGTCTGTGGATAGCATTTTTAGAACTGCCTCTACTCTAATAGCTGGTAGAACTCATAGTGGTGAAGCGCCAACGCTAACGCCAACGCCAACGTCAGCTACAGCTACAGCAGATAAACCTAATATATGCGGGAGTTCGATCTGAAAAAACGTGGGTAAGCAGTTGTGTAACTATTACATTTTAGTTTAACCTCAATAACGTTTAAGAAACTCAGGCTAAATCATCCTCCCGCTTTAAGGGAGGATCGAAGCCTGTAACGCTTCGAGGAGTGGTCATGTTCGGTGAATTAGAAATATAAAAATTCCTTTATTTTTTTGATCTACCGTGACCCCTCCTAGAATCGCTTTGCTCTTCGATCATACCTTAAAGCGGAAGGATGATCGAACCCGATAAACCTAGGATTTACTTGGATTGGTAGAGGTTTTTTTAATAGTTATTTGGGGTTATTTAGCTTTTCTTTTGCTCTGATTTTTTTGCCTAGCGCCAAAGCAACTGCCACTTTACTAGAGATTTTGAACTATTATTGAATTTATTAATATTTTATTTTTCGCCAGAAAATGCAGAGAAGATTGATTTGATTAAGGATTTTGAATTAGCGTTTCTGTTGTCGTTATAACGCTCGTTTCTTCGGTCGCGATTTTTTTTGAATTTATTGTTTTTACGATTGCGATTGTCGCGCGGAGTTTCTTCAGCTTCTTCATCGCTGTTTTCAAAATAACTTTTTTCTAATCCAAGTTGATTAACTTTTCCAGTGACAACTTGCATTTCAATGTCGCGTCTTTCTTCGTCGGAAAGGCCTTTGCGTTTTTTGATGTTAAAACCATTGTGTCCAACGTCGTCGCTGCTATGCATGAAAATGTGAATGCCATAATTTTTTTCGGTGGCAATCATTTCGGATTTTTTATAGTTTAGCATGTAGGAAATGGCCTCTGGAGTGGTGTAAACATAGATAACTCCAGCTTGTTTGTCGGCACAAGAATGTCTGATTGAGCGCAAAATGCTGACTGCTAAAATTTCAACTGAGCGGATATAGCCAGTTCCATTGCAATGTTTACAAGGTTCAGTTATGGTTTCAAAGAAGCTTGCACCAAGGCGCTGACGTGACATTTCAAGCAGGCCAAAAACGCTAATGCGGCCAAGTTGAATGCGGGCGCGATCGTTTTGCAATTCGTCACGAAGGGCTCTTTCAACATTGCGACGGTGTTTTTGATCATACATGTCGATGAAATCGATCACGATTAATCCAGCTAAATCACGCAAGCGAAGCTGTTTGGCAATTTCTTTTGCTGCTTCAAGATTGGTGTTAAAAGCAGTGTCTTCCACAGCTTTTTCTTTGGTGGCGCGGCCAGAGTTGACGTCAATTGCAACCAATGCTTCTGTGTGATCGATAACGATTGATCCACCTGAAGGCAAGAAAA
>CAZOKU010000010.1:33099-34551 GCA_964580715.1 uncultured Rhizobium sp.
AAAATTTGTTTTTCGTAAAGCGCAGAAATTTGCTGCTCAACGCGATATTTGTTGAAAATTGGAATGCGATCTTCGTGAAGCTTAATGTTGTGGACGCTTGC
Organism: uncultured Rhizobium sp.; assembly: GCA_964580715.1. Taxonomy (GTDB): domain Bacteria; phylum Pseudomonadota; class Alphaproteobacteria; order Rickettsiales; family UBA1997; genus UBA2645. Next base: position 33,201 of record CAZOKU010000010.1, read on the forward strand.
TGGCATTGTAAGCTTAACGAAATTTGTAACAGTTTCAAAAGCTTCAGCTCCTTCAACGATAACTTCATTAACTTGCTCGTTATATACGTCGCGGATGCATCTTTTGATAACATCATCTTCAGCGTGAATGAAGGCAGGGGCTTTAGAAGAGCCTGCGGCTTCTTTTATGCTGTCCCAGAGCCTTGAAAGATAGTCATAATCGCGTTTGATTTCTTCGGGTTTTTTGCCAACGCCTGCAGTTCTAACAATAACTGAGCGATCATTTGGAATGTTTAATTCAGTTAAAATTGACTTTAAAAGTTTGCGATCACGAAAATTGTCAACTTTTTTAGAAACACCGCCTTTGTTTGGCGTGTTGGTCATAAGAACGCAATATTTTCCAGCAATTGAAATGAAAGTGGTCATTGAAGCGCCTTTATTGCCGCGCTCTTCTTTAGAAACCTGAACTAAAATTAACTGCCCTGGTTTGATAACGTCTTGAATGTTATAGCGCTTGTAAACGTTGTATATGTTGCCGCGATATGAAGCTTCGGTTTCGTCTTCTATGGAGTAGGCACCAGTCGTGATTGATTCTTCTTCGTCAGAGTCTGAGCCTTGTGATTGATTAGATTCTTGACGGCGGTTTTGTGAAGGTTGTGGCGAAGTATCATCTTCGTCATTGGCATTACGGCTAGTGTTTTCGCGGTTAAGTTCACGAAGTTTTTGTCTTTCACTTTCAGAGATTTGATAATAGTCGGGATGAATGTCTGAAAATGGTAAAAAGCCATGGCGGTCAGAGCCATAATCAACGAAAGCTGCTTGAAGAGAAGGCTCAACACGGGTGACTTTAGAAAGATAAATGTTGCCTTTGATTTGTTTAATTGCAATTGCTTCGCGATCAAAATCTTGCAATATGCCGTTTTCTAGAACCGCAACGCGGGTTTCTTCGCGATGTGCAGCATCAATTAAAATTAGTTTATTTGTCATTTGTTTCTTAAAATTTCTCAAGAAACGTGTATTTTCTAAGGCAAATTGGTGAGGTGAAAAATCTTTTTCATATTTTGCTTCAATTGTTCTTTTTAGAAAATATTCGTTTTCTTGGTTGTTATTGTTCGTGTAAAAAGGCCTTTGATTTAATGTAGGGCCTTGTTAATTCCATAATTGGCGTTTGGTTCAGACCTAAAATCTGCCAATGTTAATACGAAATATAGAAACAGGAGAATTATTATGCCAGTTTTTATTTTAAGGATTTTGAAGAAAGGGGCCAGGCTACTTTTAAGCTTAAAACGCCAATTCGGGATAAAAAAGTAATTGTTCTAAACCAAAATGTGTGAAAACCGTCGTCTTCCTTCGATCTGGCTTAGAATTTTTA
>CAZOKU010000011.1:0-33615 GCA_964580715.1 uncultured Rhizobium sp.
CTTTTTCAATTCCAATTGCATCATTCAATGCTTTGGCAACAGGGGCAAGACAGTTGGTGGTGCATGAACCAATTGAAATCACAGCATCTAAAGCATTTAAATTTTCATCATTAACGCCGTAAACAATGGTTTTTACGGAATCTTCTTTTGCTGGTGCAGAGATAATCACTTTCTTAGCACCTGCAGTGATGTGCTGTGCCGCATCATCATATTTTGTGAAAGCCCCTGTACATTCAAGAACCACATCAATTTTTAATTCTTTCCAAGGAAGCTTTTTTGGATCTCTTTCGCCAAATAGTTTAACTTTTTTACCATCGATAATTAAAGCATCATTTTCTGCTTCCACGCTTTTTGAAAAACGACCATGAATTGAGTCATATTTTAACAAATGTTTATGAGTTTCAGAAGGGGCAGGGCCATTGACTGCAACCAGCTCAATGTTTGAATATTCAGGATTTTCAAAAAGCGCTCTAACCACACAGCGACCGATTCTTCCAAGGCCATTAATTGCAATACGAATTGTCATAATTAATTAAGTTTAAAATTAAAAAAGTGACGCGCATAATAAAACTAGAAAATTAAAATTCTAACCAATTATTATATCGTTTTTAGTAATTTATTCATTAATATTTCGGTGCTAGGCGGTATAACGCCAATTCGGGATAAAAAGAAAAATTTTTTCTTAAGCAATAAGAATCTATGACCTACAGCTATATCGCAATTTATTCTCTGCTCATCTTTCTCTGCATTTTTGGCGCTTACGGCCTGTTGTTTTTTAGAGAATATGCTAAGAAAATTTCTTGCCTATCAGTTATTTACAGCAGTTTTTTGATTTTGATTGTTTTGCTATCGATTAAAAACAGCAAAATGAATGAAATATTGGTTATAATGTCGAGCATTTTAGCAGTCTTTTCGGTGAATTTATTGATGGGAATCGCGATAATGAAGAATATTGGCGCAAACAAAAAAATAGACAAAACCCAAATACCAGAAGAGAATTGATGTTCTTAAGAAGATTTTACGTTTTGATTTTCTCTGAAGATAACTAAGTTAGCATTTCCAACAGAAGAACTTGGAGTTTGAAGTTCAGAAGTCATGCGAGCAGCTAATCCAGAAGTGTGGTTAGCAATTTGTTCAATAATTCCAATTACAGAATTGTCATTATTTTGTTTAAGAGAATTTTGAATATTAGCCATATCTGATTTAGGTTAATAATGAAAAGGTGGTTACAAGCCCAGTTTTACAATTAATTTCTTAACTGTCAAGCAATTTAACCTTCATTCAAGCTCATCCTCATCAAATTCAAGGGTCACTTCCTTCCAAATGTCATATTTATCCAAAGGCAAATTGCGCAGCGGGCTGCACAGCTCTATGGCTTTATGTACACTGTCTATAGCATTTTTATAGCCAAAATCTTTCTTATCATTATAGCGCTCGCGGTCAATTAATTGTTCTAAATTTGAGGTTATATAGCCTTCTTTGCTGATATTAGCCTTAATTACGATGATAATTTTGGTTTTAACCTTTATTTCATCTAAAGCCTTTTTATAACATCTTTTTAGCTGAGACTGAATGTTATATTTCTCGCGGGCAGATAAATTTAAATTTTCAATACTATTTGCCATAGTTTCCGCTGCTTTAGGCTCATCACCTGCTTCAGTTTCGCCAGCGTCAGCTGTTTCATCTTGAAGGCTGTTGATCAAATCATCAATTTTCTCCTCCAGCTTTTTGTTTTCTTGTTTATTTTCCACTTTTTCCTGATTTTTATTTTCAGGTTCTTTTGGTTTAAAATCTTTGGATTTTTCTTCTTTGGAATCAACGGCGCTTTTAGCTGGCTTTGGCTTTTCTAGCGGTTTTTTTGCTTCAGCTTTTGGTTTAGATTTTGCTGGTGCTTCTTTTGCTTTAGGCACGGCAGAAGACTTCTTGGGCTTTGGTTTTTCTAGGGGCTTTTCTATTGGTTTTTCTTCTTTTACTGGCTCTGGGGCTGGAACTTCTTCAGGTTTAATTTCCTCTGTTTTTTCCAATCCTTGGCTTGGTGGCAAATTATTGTTGTTAAGGTTAGATTCAATTTGTTCTTGGGGAGTTAAAACTGCTAAACTAACTGTAATTTCTTCTGATTCATTTTCATCAATTTTTGTTAAGTTAAAACTGGTATAAATCAACAAAAACAGCAGTGCATGAAATAACAGTGAATAAAGAAAATTTTTAATCATTGTGACAGTTCGGTAACAAGAATAACCTGGTTAAAGCCTGCGATGCTAATGGTTCTAACCACATCCATCACACGACCATAATCAAGATTTTTATCAGCTCTCACTTGTATTTTGCTGTTGAGATTGTTTCCAGTAAGCTCAAGCAATTTATGAGCAACATTGCCAAGTTTAATTTGTTCTTCTTGCACAAAAACCGTGCCGTCTGCCTTCACTGAAACTGGAATGCTTTGTGCTTTCTCGCTTGCTGGGTCAGTGCCACCTTTAGGAAGATCGATGTTGACACTGCTGGTCATCATTGGTGCTGCAACCATAAAAATGATCAGCAAAACCAACAACACGTCAACAAACGGAGTGATGTTGATATCTGAAATTACGCGTTGCTTTCTGTTGTTTCTGTGGTTGTTAGAATTAGATGAAAAGCCCATTTAAGGTAAATCGTTATTTTTGATAATAAAAAACTTATCAGGAATTTTGCTAATAAAATCTTCATTATCAAGCGTAACTAAAAAAACTTGGTCAAGATCATTTTTGACTTCCATTTTGATGAATTTTAAAGGGTTGCGGCTGAAAATCAGGCTGAATTCTCCAGCATCTTTGCGATTTTTTTTGCTTACCGTAACTTTTATTTGTTGGTCAGTTTTTTTAAAAGCAATTAGCTCAATGTCTTTGTCGTTAAAAGAGATATTTTCACGGGTTAAAAATGAAGCAGGAGTAGAATTGGTGGAGATGCGTGAAATCTCATCAAGCTCAACGTCATAGTAAGATAATATTGAACCATTAACCACAATCAGAATTTTTGGCTGAGAAAAATATTCCACCCGCATTTTTCCGGGACGCGATAAATAAAATTTCCCTTTAAGAATTTTTTTGTCAGAAGCTTCTTGCGTGAAATCAGCGGAAAAACTTTTGAGATTGTTTAAATAATTGGCAATTTCTTCTAAATCGCTTTGATTATCTGTGATTTCATCTGCTTTAGCCACAGAAAAAAAAACAAAAAAGGCTATGCAAACAATTAAGCTTGCATAGCCGATTATGTGAGAAAATAAATTATTTTGAGTAATAGACTTTTTCATCAAGAGCACCTTCAGATTTATCGACGATTAAAGTGATTGCACTGTCACCAGTGATGTTGATGGTGGTGCGAACCATGTCTAAGATTCTGTCAACACCAAGAATTAGTCCGATTCCTTCGATTGGAAGACCAACTGAAGATAAAACCATGCCCATGAAAATGATTGATCCACTAGGAATTCCAGCAGCACCAATCGAACCAAGAGTGCAGGTTAGAACCAGCATGATGTAATTTTGAGATGTAAGGTCAATTCCATAAGCTTGAGCAAAGAACAATGCGCAAATTCCAAGATAAATTGCGGTTCCGTCCATGTTAATACAAACTCCAAGAGGCATCAGAAAGTTTGAGTTAGTTTTTGAAACGCCCATTCTTTCTTGCAATTGTGACATTGCAGTTGAAAGAGTGGCTTTACTGCTGCTGGTTGCGAAGGCAAGAGATTGAGTAAGAAGAATTTTTCTATAAAATGGCAATGGTGACATTTTAGCAAAAACTAAGATCATCAAACCAAAAACTAAATATTGGAAAGCACATGCTGATAAAACTGCAATGATAAGTTTTAAAAGTGCCTCAAGAATGTCAACTCCTTGAGTTCCAATGACCCAAGAAATAAAACCAAACACGCCTAAAGGAGCAAGTTTGATGATGATTTCAATCATTTTAAAAGAGGTTTGTGAAGCAGAGTAAATAACTTCTTTTAAAGCTTTTGCTTTATCACCAATCAAATTGATTGTAACGCCAGTGAAGATTGAAAAGACAATAATTTGCAAGAAATTATCGCTAACCATTGAATTTAAAGGGTTAGTTGGGATTAAGTTGATTAAAAATTCCGAAACAGTCGGAGCGGCTTTTGTTGCAACAGCAGGCTGAGACATTCCTGTGGTTTCAAGAATTGAATGAAGGTCAACCCCAATTCCCGGTTGAAAGATCGTGCCAGCACTTAAGCCAATTAACACAGCAAAAACCGCGGTTAAGATGTAGGTGCTAAAACCTTTAATTCCAACTCTTGTAAAATTTCCTTGTCCTTGCATTGAGGTAATTCCAGAAAGCAAAGCAAAGAAAATCAATGGCACAATGACCATTTTAATCAAGCTGATGAAGATAGTCCCTAAAATTTTTAAATTAGCTGCTTTTTCTCCAAGGGTAAATCCTGCGATTATACCTAAAACAAGACCAATAAGTACTTGTTGCCAAAGTTTCATATTCTCTCCATTATTTAATTTGTAGGGCAAATTGAGTTAGTGATGTAAATCAAGCTAGCATTTTGCAACAACAAAAACTTTGCAAGATTCATGTTTGCAACACAAACCTTATTTTCTGGATTTCTTAATGTCAAAAAAAATTTATTTTAAATTATTTACAATCAGCTTAAAAGTAAGACTAATTTAAACTAATTGTTATGGAAAAAAACTTAATTGAAAACCTCAGCAAAACCATTGCGAAACTGCCTGGATTGGGGCCTCGTATCGCTAAAAGAATCGTTTTACATTTGGCTAATAATAAGGAAAAAACCTTGATTCCGCTGATTGAAAATTTAAAAATTCTTAATGAAAGGGTGCATAATTGCAGAATTTGTGGAAATTTAGACGAAGGCGAGGTTTGCGCAATTTGCAATAATTTGAACCGCGACATTTCACTTATCTGTGTCGTTGAAGAAGTTGCTGACCTGTGGGCAATTGAAAGAGCAGGAAGTTATCGCGGCAAATATCACGTTTTAGGCGGCAATCTTTCAGCAATTTCTGGCAAAACTATTGAAGATTTAAATATTGAATCGCTTTATAAAAGAATTGCCGACGAAGAAGTTAAAGAAGTTATCATCGCAACCAGCCCCACAATCGACGGCCAAACCACCGCCCATTTTTTGCTTGAACATCTCAAAGACTTTAACGTCAAAACCACTCATTTAGCTTATGGAATTCCAGTTGGAAGTGAACTTGATTATCTTGACGAAGGAACAATTTCAATTGCGTTTAAAACTCGGTCAGAGTTTTGATGACCAAGCCTGCATGAACGTCCAGGCGGAATTTGTAATGCCGCCTGGATGTTCATACCAACTAAACCTTACTTTCCGACAAATTTTTCCACACAAATTCGGTGACAAATGGCAAAAGCGGGGCTGAGGCTTCGCACATTGAAAGAAGAACTGTGTAAAGCACATCGTAAGCGTCCTGTTTGTCTTGGTCAATTTCGCTTTTCCAGAAGCGTCCGCGGTTTCTTCGGATATACCAGTTGTTTAATATTTCAAAAAATTGGTTGAATTCTTCGCAGGCTAAAACTGTGTCGTAGTTTTTCATTGACTTGTCAATGTTTTCAACGCTCGATTTTAGTTTTGCTAAAATATAAAGGTCTAAATTATTGTTAAATTGACGTTTATAAGTGATGCGATTTGCAATGATTCCATCGGCGTTAGCGTAAAGGCAGAAAAAGTTAAATGCATTGACCAAAGGCTTGATTGAAAGGCGCAAACTGTCGCGGATTGCTTTGCCATCTTTGTCAATTCTAAGTTCTTGGCCGCGCATGACTGGTTGTGAAACCATATAAAAGCGCATGGCGTCTGACCCGAGTGTTGAAAAAATTTCCAACGGATCGGCATAATTTTTTAAACGTTTAGAAAGTTTTTGTGATTTTTCATCTAAAATTGTGCCGTGGCAAATCACGTTTTTAAAAGGAGCTCGATCAAAAAGGGCGGTTGAAAGAACCATTAAAGTGTAAAACCAGCCGCGGGTTTGTGCCACATATTCTGTGATAAAATCAGCAGGAAAATTATTTTCAAACCATTCTTTATTTTCAAAAGGATAATGCACCTGTGCGTAAGGCATTGATCCTGATTCAAACCAGCAATCAAGCACATCGGTGACACGTTTAAATTCTTCACCATTTTCAACAAAAGTTATTTCGTCAATGAAAGGGCGATGCAAGTTGGTGATTTTTTTGCCAGAAATTTTTTCTAATTCAGCAATTGAGCCAAAAACTTTCAGCTTGCCTGATTTCGATTTCCAAACTGGCACCGGACAGCCCCAGAAGCGGTTGCGCGTGATTGACCAATCTCTCGCACCTTCCAACCATTTGCCAAATTGTCCGTCTTTGATGTGATCTGGAATCCAGTTGATTTGCTGGTTTAGCTCAACCATGCGATCTTTGAATTTGGTAACTTCAACATACCAAGATGAAACCGCACGATAAATCAAAGGAGTGTCGGTTCTCCAACAATGTGGATAATTGTGGAAATATTGTTCGGTATTAATCCAAGCGCTAGTTGCTTTAAGATATTTTATTATATCTTCATTAGTTTCAAAAACTTGGCGATTCTTAATAGAAAGGATATCTTTTGTGTCTTGATTTTTATAAGGAATATCAAACATTCTATCAAAGAATTTTCCACCTTCATCAACTGGACAAATAGTTGGAATTCCATTTGTTTTACAAAGTGCTTGGTCGTCTTCACCAAAGCCTGGCGCCATATGGACAATGCCCGTTCCTTCCTCTGTTGTAACAAAATCACCATGCATCACAGTAAAAGCTTTTGAGACATGGCTTACTGTTTCAACTAAATAAGGGAACAAAGGTTTATATTTCAATCCAAGTAATTCTTCTCCTTGAAAGGTTTTATAAGTTGTAAATTCTTTGCTATCAAATTGCTTTAAAATAATCGCAAATGCAGTATTAGTTAATTTTTGCACTAAATTTGCTGCTACAATCATTATTTTATTGTCAACCTTTAATGCTGCGTACTCAATGTCTTTTCCAATTGCTAATCCTAAATTTGATGGAAGTGTCCAAGGAGTTGTTGTCCAAGCAACTAATGAAACTTTTGTTGGATTAAATTTTTTTAAGAATTCAGGAACTTCCTCTAACTCAAACTTCACCGTCACCGCCTTGCTTTCCTTGCGTCTGTAGGCATTATCCATACGCGTTTCAAAGTTTGACAGTGGAGTTTGGCAGGCCCAAGAATAAGGCACAACACGGAAATCTTCATAAAGCAATCCTTTATCAAAAAGCTGTTTAAAGGCCCATAAAACTGATTCCATGTAATTAACATCCATAGTTTTATAACCATGCTCAAAATCAACGAAGCGTCCTTGTTTTTCAACGTAATCTTTCCATTCACCAGCATATTTCATCACTGATTTTTCACAGGCCGCATTGAATTTTTCAATGCCATATTCTTGAATCGCAATTTGCCCTGAAATTGGCTTTCCTTCTTTAGCTGTAAGCTCTTTTTCCGTTTCCATTTCAACCGGCAAACCGTGAGTGTCCCAGCCAAATTTGCGCTCAACTTTTTTTCCTTTCATGGTTTGATAACGCGCAAAAATATCTTTGATGAAGCCAGTTAATAAGTGTCCGTAATGGGGAAGGCCGTTGGCAAAAGGAGGGCCATCATAAAACACAAATTCATCACGGTTGTCAATTTTTTGACTATGATCATGGGCACATCCGACAGTGCACGCATTTGGCATCGGAGAAACTTCATCTTCCTCTAACTCCGCAGCAAAATTTCTGATTTCAATTGATTTTTCAAAAACTTTATTATCTTGCCAGAATTTTAAAATATTCTTCTCAAGATCAGCAAAATCAAGGTTTTGATCAGGTTTTGGATAATGCGATTTTTTTGTCATTTTATAAAAAATATCAACTTATTAAAGGAAATAGTTATGGCTATCATAACAAACCGCTTGAATTTAGGTCAATCAAAATTAGGATTTTCTATAAATTTGGTACATGAATCACCATTAAATAAGTCACTTTTAATTTTAAATTATAAATGAAAAAAATCAGAATTGGGCTTGCAGGCCTTGGAACTGTTGGGAAGGGAGTTTATGAAATTTTGCATAAAGAAAAAGACCTAATTGACAAAAGAACTAAAAACAAAATTGAGCTAGTTGCTGTTTCTGCGCGCAGCAAAAAATCTTTTATTAATGATGACAAAATAAAATTTTATCAAAACCCACTAGATTTAACTAATGATCCTGAAGTTGATGTTGTAGTTGAAGTTATTGGTGCTTCTGAAATTTCAAAAGCGATTTTTGAAAATGCTATCAAAAAAGGTAAAAAAATTGTTACAGCCAATAAAGCCTTGATTGCAGAGTGGGGAGTTCAACTTGCAAAATTATTGGAAGAAAATCACAGTCACATCGGATATGAAGCTTCTGTTGCTGGGGCAACGCCTGTAATTAAAATGTTTCGCGAGGGTCTTTCTGCAAACCAAATCACCGAATTTTACGGAATTTTGAATGGCACTTGCAACTTTATTTTGACCAGAATGCTGGAGGAAAAGATCAGTTTTGAAGTTGCTTTGAAACAGGCGCAAGAGTTGGGCTATGCAGAATCAGACCCAATTCTTGATATTAATGGCGCTGACACTGCTCACAAACTTGCAATCCTTGGTGCAATTGCTGGTGGAACCAAACCAGATTTAAGCAAAATTTATTGCGAGGGAATTGATAAAGTAACTGCCGAAGACATTATTTTAGCCAATGAATTTGGTTATAAAATCAAGTTGCTTGCGGTTTATAACGAGTTTGGACAAGCGGTTTATCCAGCTTTGGTTTCAAAAGATAAAAAAATTTCACAAATTGATGAGTCATTTAACGCGATTTTGGTTAAATCATCAAACGCAGAATGGAGCATGCTTGTTGGAAGAGGTGCGGGAAGCTTGCCAACAGCTTCTGGAATTGTGGCTGATTTGATTGATATTGCAAATGATCGTTATTCTTCTATAATGTATGGCGTTGCAGCTGCTGATTTAAAAGAAGCTGTGGCTTTTGATCCGCATAACCGTGTTGGAAAATATTTTATTCAACTTATTTTAGACAAAGAATTATCAAAAAATTCAATGATGTTGAATAATATTTTTGGTGATCACATGGGCGAGCAAATCAACATTACCAAAGCACATTTTATCGACACTAAAGATAATATTGTTGCTGGTTTTTTAACTTCAATTCAGCAAGAAACTGATATTATTAATTTATTACAAAACCTTGATAATCAACTGGTCAAGGCTTCAAAATTTATTCGAGTTGAAGAAATAGAAAGTTTTTAATTTAAAAAATGTCAAATTTCATTTTAGAAATATTCAGCGAAGAAATTCCTGCATTAATGCAGAAGGGCGCTGCAGAAAATTTTGCCAAAATTGCTTTGGAAATTTTAAACAAAAATGGTTTAAACGTAAAAGAATCACAGTTGAAATCTATGATTTCACCGCGTCGTTTGGCGCTTTTAATCACAAATTTAGAAGAAAAACAAAAAGTTCCAGCAGTTAAAAAAGTTGGTCCAAGAATTGATGCAGATAAAAAAGCAGTTGAAGGATTTTTAAAATCTTGTGGGCTTGCCAGTTTAGATTTGCTTGAAAAAAACGACACTAACTTCATATTTAACAAAGCAGAATCAGAAATTTCTGCAGCTGATTTAATCAAAAATTCATTACCACAAATTTTGCAAAAAATGCAAAGTTCTTGGCCAAAATTAATGCGCTGGGACATCTTGCCAAACCAACAGGCACGCTGGATTAGACCAATCCGCAATATTTTATGTATGTTTGATGAAAAAGTTATCGACATAGAATTTGCTGGATTAAAATCTAACAATCAAACTTTTGGACATTTCTTAAATAATGCCGAAATTCTGCAAATTGCGGATGCTGATTCATATGAAAAAATTCTTGCAGAAAATTATGTAATTGTTGATCAGAAAGAACGTAAATCAAAAATAATTTCTCAAATTAAACAAATAAAAAGCGACCTTCAGCTTGATTCAATTGATGATGAAGAAAAATCGGCACTTTTTGATGAGGTTGTTGGCTTGTGTGAATTTCCAACGGCGCTGCTTGCATCAATCGATAAAAAATTCATGAATTTGCCTGCAGAAACCTTGATTTTAACCTTAAAGCTCAATCAAAAATATATCTGTTTGAAAGATAAAAATGGCAATCTTGCGCCACAATTTATCTTCATTTCAAATGCTATTATTAATTCTTCCAATCAAAATAAAATCATCTCAGACAATGAAAAGCTGGTGCGGGCGCGCTTAAGCGATGTGCAATTTTTTATTGAAGAAGATTTAAAAAAACCTTTAATTGCAAGAGTTTCTTCTTTGGAAAATGTGGTTTTTCATCAAAAACTTGGCTCGCTTCACAATAAAATCTCGCGTCTTGACCCTTTAGCAAAGGCTTTGTCGATGTTTGTTCCTCATTGTGATTTGTCATTGGTTGAAAAATCAGTTGCTTTAGCAAAAGCTGATCTTGGTACAAAAATTGTTGCTGAATTGCCTGAATTGCAAGGAAAAATGGGCAGTTTTTATGCTAAAATGCAAAATGAAGATGAAAAAATTGCCACAGCAATTTATGAACATTATCTGCCGCTTGGGCCCAATTCAGAATTACCAAAAACTCCACTTGGAATAGTCTTGTCAATTGCTGATAAAATTGACTCAATTGTTGGCTTCTTTTTGGTTGACGAAAAGCCAAGTAGCTCAAAAGATCCTTTCGCTCTAAGGCGCGCCGCTCTTGGAATTATTCGCATCAGCTTTCAATATAATGTTGCAATTCCCATCAGAGTTTTAGTTGAAAAATCTCTCAACATTTATCCTGCAAAACTGCTAAAATCTTATTTATCTAAAGAAGGAGAAAATTTCTTTAAAAACAAAAAGAATTTAGTTGAAGAAATTGTCAAATTTTTTATCGAAAGACTGAAAGTTTATTTAAAAGAAAATCACGGTTTAAGGCCTGACATTATTAATGCTGTGATTGATGAATATTCATCAAACCTTGATGCTCACAAATATTTTGATATTTTATATTTAGCAAAAAAAATCAAATTTTTAGATGAATTTGTCAGAAATCCGCTTCATGCTAAAATTATCACGCTATACAAAAGATCAAGCAACATCCTAGAAATTGAGGAGAAAAAAGATCAAAAAACTTATGTTGCAAAAGCTGCAATTTTAGGGCTTAAAAACCATCATGAACTCTCGCTTTACAAAGCATTAAAAAAGATTGAGCCAAAATTTAAAAAATCAGCCAAACAAGGTGATTTTATTCAAGCATTTAATTTGTTAAGTGAGATTGAAGAACCTTTATCCCAATTTTTTGATAATGTTATAGTTAATGATCAAAATGAAACTGTGCGCCAGAAGCGCTTGCTGTTATTATCTAAAATTAGAGCACTGTTTGTTTTAGTCGCTGATTTATCAAAGATAGAAATCTAAAGTTGAAATTTTAGTAATGATGATCAAAATGCCCCTAAATAAACAATATAAATTCTAAAAAAATCAAATTATGACAATAAAAAAATTCGTTTATTCCTTTGGCGACGGCAAGGCAGAAGGAGATGCTTCAATGAAAAACCTGCTTGGTGGCAAAGGAGCGAATTTAGCTGAAATGTCAAAAATGGAACTGCCAGTGCCCCTTGGCTTCACTATAACCACTGAGGTTTGTGACGAATATTACAAAAACAACAAAAGATTTCCAGAAAGCCTTGAAAATCAAGTAAATCAAGCTTTGGCTGCTATTGAAAATTCCATTAAAGCAAAATTCGGTGACGAAGAAAATCCGCTATTATTTTCTGTAAGATCAGGCGCTCGAGCTTCAATGCCTGGCATGATGGACACTGTTTTAAATCTTGGTTTGAATGATAAAACTGTTCTTGGTTTGGCAAAAAAAAGTGGCAATAAGCGTTTTGCTTTTGATTCTTATCGTCGTTTCATCCAAATGTATTCCGACGTGGTTTTGGGCGTTGAACATCACAATTTTGAAGTGATTTTGGATGAGAAAAAGCATGAATTTGGTGCTAAGTCTGACACTGATCTCACCGCTGAAAATCTGGTTGAAATTGTTGATTTATTCAAACAAAAAGTAAAAGAAGAATTAGGAAAAAATTTCCCACAAGATGCTAAAGAACAGCTGTGGGGCGCAATTCACGCAGTTTTTGCTTCTTGGATGAATGATCGCGCTATCACTTACCGCTCTTTAAACAACATTCCAGCAGCATGGGGAACTGCTGTCAACGTTCAGTCTATGGTGTTTGGCAACATGGGTGAAACCTCAGCAACAGGTGTGGCCTTTACTCGCAACCCTTCAACTGGTGAAAAAGAGCTTTATGGCGAATATTTAATCAACGCACAAGGCGAAGATGTGGTTGCTGGAATCAGAACTCCGCAATCAATCACTAAACATGGCAAAGCACAGCTTGGTTCAGAGCTTCCTTCCATGGAAGAAACCATGCCACAGGTGTTTTTGGAATTAGAAAAAATTTATAAAAAACTGGAATTGCATTATCGTGACATGCAAGACATTGAATTTACCGTGCAAAACGGCAAATTATGGATGCTGCAAACCAGAAATGGCAAAAGAACTGCTCAAGCTGCAATCAAAATTGCGGTTGACATGGTTAATGAAGGTTTGATTGATGAAAAAGCAGCTTTAAAGCGCATTGATCCAGCAAGTTTAGACCAGCTTCTGCATCCAACTCTTGATCCAAAAGCGAAAGTTGAAATTATTGCAAAAGGTCTTCCAGCCTCTCCGGGGGCTGCTTCTGGAACCATCGTTTTTTCTTCTGCCGAAGCAGAAAAAAGATCAGAAAATGGCGAAAAAGTTATTTTAGTTAGAATTGAAACCAGCCCAGAAGACATCAAAGGAATGCATGTTTCTCAAGGAATTTTAACTGCAAGAGGCGGAATGACTTCGCACGCTGCTGTTGTGGCGCGTGGCATGGGAACCCCTTGCGTTAGCGGTGCTTCTGCAATCAACATCGATTACAACAATAAAGTTTTTCACTGTGGTGGATTGAAAATTAAGGAAGGAGAACTCATCACCATCAACGGCTCAACAGGCGATGTGATTTTAGGAAAAGTTCCAACTCTAAAACCAAATCTTTCAGGAGATTTTCAAACTGTGATGAAATGGGCTGACGATATCAGAGTTTTAAAAGTTAGAACCAACGCTGAAACTCCGCTTGATTGTCAAACGGCGCGCGATTTTGGTTGCGAAGGAATTGGTCTATGCCGCACCGAACATATGTTTTTCAATGAAGACAGAATCATCGCAGTTCGCGAAATGATTTTAGCGGAAAATCTTGAAGGTCGCAAAAAGGCTCTAGAGAAGCTTCTGCCAATGCAGCGCCAAGATTTTGTTGATATTTTTAAAATTATGGCTGGTCTTCCAGTTACAATCCGTTTGCTTGATCCGCCACTTCACGAATTTTTGCCACACAAAGACAGTGAAATTGCTGAAGTTGCAAAAGTTATTGGAGTTGAAGTTGATTATGTTCGCCATCGTACTCATCAATTGCAAGAACAAAACCCTATGCTAGGCCACCGTGGCTGTAGGCTTGGAATTTCTTATCCAGAAATTTACGAAATGCAGGTAAAAGCAATTTTTGAAGCAGCTTCGATTGTGAAAAAAGAAACTGGCAAAGATGTTCTTTTAGAAATCATGATTCCATTGGTTGCAACTAAAAAAGAATTGCAAATTTTAAAAGATTTAGTGATTGCAACTGAAAAAGAAGTTGAAAAAGAGCAAAAAATTAAATTGGAATATATCGTTGGAACGATGATTGAATTGCCTAGAGCTGCAATCATCGCCGACAAAATTGCCGAAGAGGCAGAATTTTTCAGCTTTGGAACTAATGATTTAACTCAAACAACTTTTGGCTTGTCTCGTGATGATTCAGCAAATTTCTTGGGGCATTATCAAAAAGCTGGAATTTTTGAAAAAGATCCATTTGCCGAGCTTGACCAAGAAGGAGTTGGTGAATTAATCAAAATCGCTGTAGAAAAAGGCAAAAAAACTCGAAAAAACATTAAACTGGGAATTTGTGGCGAACATGGCGGAAATCCAGCGTCAATTGAATTTTGTCATGAAGTTGGATTAAATTATGTTTCTTGCTCACCTTACCGCGTTCCAATTGCAAGGCTTGCAGCAGCAAGAGCGGCGATAAAATAAATATCATTAATTTTATTAAAAAATTATGAGTAACAAAATGCAAGAATCCACTAAAATCATCCACGCAGGGCGAAATCCAAAAGAGCAGGGCTGGATGGTGAACCCGCCAATTTATCAATCTTCAACAATTGTTTTTCCAACTTACAAAGATTTTCTTTATGGCGAGCAAGGCTATTCCAACAATGATCTGGTTAAACCTTATGAACTAAAATATGGTCATTATGGAACTCAATCAAATTTCGCGATAGAAAAAGCAATCGCCGAAATTGAAAATGGCTATAACACATTCGTCACTTCGTCTGGAAAATCTGCGGTTTTTATGGCAATTTTGGCTTTTGTGGGGCAGGGTGACAATGTTTTAATGGTTGACAATGCATATTCCCCAACCCGCAGTTTTTGCAACAATTTTGCCACTAAATTTGGCATAGAAACCACTTATTATGATCCACATATTGGCGCTGACATAGAAAAGTTAATCAAAAAAAACACCAAAGTAATTTTTCTTGAAAGCCCTGGGTCTTTGAGCTATGAAATTCAAGACGTTAAAGCAATCACTGACATTGCAAAAAAACACAATATTGTCACCATCATGGACAATTCATGGGCGAGCGGGGTTTATTTCAAACCGCTTGACCACGGCGTTGACATTTCAGTGATGGCACTTACTAAATATATCAACGGCCATTCTGATGTGATGATGGGCTCGGTTACAGTTCAAGAAAGACATTTTAAAACTATTTATAATTCTTTTAGAAACCTTGGCGTTGTTGCTGCTCCTTTCAATTGTTATTTAACACAACGCGGATTAAGAACCGTTAAAGTTAGAATGGATCACGCTGCAAAAACCGCTTTAGAACTTGCAACTTGGCTTGAAAATCGCCCAGAAGTTGTAAAAGTTTTATATCCAGCACTTCCTTCACATGAAAGCCACGCTTTATGGAAGCGCGACTTCACAGGCGCTGCCGCCGTTTTTTCAATTGTTTTAGATAAATTATATTCTGCCGAAGCAATGTCTAACATGCTTGACCAGCTTGAACATTTCAGCATGGGCTATTCTTGGGGCGGTTATGAATCCTTAATTCTGCCAATTAACATCGAAAAAGTTAGAACCGCAACTTCTTGGCCTTATGCTGGAAAAACTGCTTTCAGGTTAAGCATTGGTTTAGAAGATGTCAGCGATTTGAAGGATGATTTAGAGTCTGGGTTTAAAAGGCTTAAAGTCAGCTAATAGCATTCGTTTTGTTGAAATTTTTGATTTGCAACAATGCCATTATTAATAAATTATTTTTTGATTTAATCAAATGCGAGAAGCAATTTCCAAAAGAAGTACAGCTGTAGTAACTGTGGATGAATCTTCACCGCTTTTTAGAAGTCTTGTAACAGAAATAGAAGCTCGTCCGCCTTTTGCAATAACGCAAGGTGAGTTTGCAACTCTAAGAATAGACAGCCGTTCTAAAATTAGATCTTTAGCTACATTTCATTTACGAACTTGTGTATGTTTGCTTTTTATGGCAAAAAATGCTGACGGGGATTATACAATTGGAATATCACATTTTGATTCCCACACAAATTTGGAAGAAAACTTTAAAGCTTACTTTGATGATTTTAGTAGCAAAATAGCTTCAGGTTCAAGAATAACAGCAAAAATGATTGGTGGGCAAAAAGGTGTTTTTGGATCTAGCACTCCTTTATTGCTTGAAGACGGAAATTCAGAAGAATTAATTACGGGAATTAAATCACTTCTTGCAAGAGAATTAAAAGCAGGTCGTTTAACTGAAATTCTTAGTCATGATCATTACTCACGAAAAGGGCCTTGTGGAATACCCTTGCCACGAACAGGTCATGATAAATATGATGTTGTTGTTAGTGTAGAAGACGACTCAGTGCGATGTGTTGTGAATCAAAGTAATGGCGCTAATATTTTATCAAGTGCTATAATAAAAGGTTTTACGGGAGCTCCTGATTTTATTGAAAGACATGAAGCTTCTAAAGCAAGAGCCGAACTTTGTGTAGACGATAAATCTTACCCACCTCTTGTTAGAATTACTCCAGGAATTACACCTATACAAGCCAAAGGATTACAGAATCAAAATTCAAAATCGAAATAATATTTTCAAATCTGATTAATCGGAATCTTAACATATTGCACGCCATTATCTTCAGCAGCTCCAAATCTTCCACCCCTCAAATTAAACTGCACAGCTGGCAGAAGCAAACGCGGAACTGGCTTGTTAAAATCACGTTTATTTCTCTCTGCAACATAAGCATTTTTTTCAGTTGCTTTGGTGAGTAAAATATTTTTTTCTTTTTCCTCTAAAACCGTGCAAACCCAAGCTGGTTGATTTCCATCCAAAGGATAATCATGACCAGTAAAAATCTTTGTCGCATCAGGCAAATTATAAATTTTTTGGATTGAATCATATAATTCCTCAGCACTTCCACCTGGAAAATCAGTTCTTGCCGTGCCGACATAAGGCATAAAAATTGCATCACCAACAAACACTGAATCTTCCACTAAATAGCTCACGCAAGCAGGAGTGTGACCAGGCGTAAAAATAACTTTAACTTCTAAATTTCCAATTTTAAATTTTTCACCATCTAAAAAAAGATGATCAAATTGCGATCCATCAAGCGGCGTGTCGTTTTGAGTGTTAAAAACTTTGGTCCAAAATTCTAAAACTTTTGATATATTTTTTCCAATTGCGGTTTTTCCACCTAACTTTTTTTGAATATATTTTGCAGCAGTTAAATGATCAGCGTGAATGTGAGTTTCTAAAATCCATTCTAAATTTAATTTTTCCGCTTTGATAAAATCAATCACAGCATCAGCAGATTTAGTCGAAGTTCTTCCAGCAATTGGATCATAATCTAAAACTGAATCAATGATTACGCAAGTTTTTGTTTCTAAGTCAGAAACAACATAAGTTACGGTTGCAGTGTTGTTGTCAAAAAAAGCTTTAACATTCATAATTAAAATAAAACAGTTAAACCAAAAGTCATCCAAGTGTTGGAATTGTTGATTATATTATTGCCATAAATCAAATCAACAATCAAATCTTCGCTAAAAAAATAGCGCCCACCAATTTGATAGCCATTGGCAATGGTGGTGGAAATTGTTGATGAAACCGCCATTCGTGCGCGTTTTCCATTGCGAAAAACTTCGGTAACCAACTTCAATTTTTTTGTTAGACTAAATTCAAAATTTACGCCACCAATCACATAAGTTTGATTGCTAAATTTATGCCAATGTTGCAGCCCCAAGTTAAGGTTGAGTGTAACAAAATCATTTAGCACAAAACTTGCTGGAACATAAAAATACATGCCTCGCGCACCAAATTTGGTGTTGGTTGCATAATTCAAACCCCCAACAACAGTTAAAGCAGCGCCATCTTTCTCATAAAAATTATATTTAAGCTGCGGCCACAGCGTGTTGATATCTTTTGCGCGATCATCATAAGTTTCCTGCATTGAAAATTCTAAATTAGAACTGATCAAATAAGCTGGATTGGTTATATATTGCTTTTCTCCAGCATTGCTTTGACTAAACCAATTTTCAATTTGCAAAGTATCCTTCCTAGCAACTCCAGCATCATCCACAATATACGCACCAGCAGCTTTGGCGTGTTTTGGCAATGAAATCAATGTTATAACTACACACAGCAAAACAGCTTTTGGTTTTATGTAATTTAGAAGCATTCTGATTTTTTAAATTTTTTTAAAAAATCTATTTTGCATCAATTTTAAAAGCTAGTGATTTTGAATTGTAATTTAAAAGTTAAGATTATTCTCATTTGGAGTTACTCGCGGGGCCAATCCCTTTATTAGAATCCAAAGGAAGCGAAGTAGAACCAGAGAGAGAACTTACTGGAATATCACCAGCATTTCTTCTTGTTCTTTTTTGTCTAGGCAGATTTTCAGCGGGAACAACTGGCACCCTTGGAACCCTTGCTAGTCTTGCCGTCCCCTCAATCCATGTTGTGCGTAACGAACCTTCTCCAAATCTTTTTTCCTGTTCTGCAAAAGCTTCTGCCAACATTGAATCTGAATTTTTGGAAGCATATATATCATAATAAATCTTTACATCTTCCATAGAATCAATTCTTGGTTTTCCAATAATCTCAGCAAGTAATTTTCTAAGCAATTCTGGGTTATATTCAGAGCCTTCATCTATTAATTTTAAAGACTCTAATTTGGAGAAAGATGTGCCTTTAGAAAACAATTCAGCTAGAAAACTCAAGAAATCTTCATCAACAACTTCTCGTCGTATTGAAAGATCTAATTTTGATAATTCTGGTAAAAAGGATATTGTTGTAAACAAATCATAAAATCTTTTTGTTTTATCTTTTGTTTTATCAGATTCCTTAATTGACATTATAAGAGGATGTTCATCTGAACCTAGAGATAGAGACTCCAAATTATTAAGTTCTGTAAGACAAGTTAATAATTTTTCTAATTGTTTCTCACCATGAATTGTATCAAAATTTAGACTCAGGGTTTTTAATGTTTTAATCTTAATAATTTCATCAAGAATTTTATCTACTTGTGTTTCTTTTAGTTCGGTATAATCAGATTCTAATTTTAATTCCTTTAAGTTATCTAATTTTTGCAAAAATTCCACAAAATCACCAATGTAAAGTAGCGATTGTCTATTACATAAAAACTCTAAAGACTCTATGTTACATCCCTGTTCTTTAAGGATATCAACCATTTTAATAAAATCCTTGTAATCAGGCTTTCCACTACTAATTTGGATCCGAAGCTTTGATACTTCTTTAAAGATAGAAGCGTCCATTTCTTCCATCCCAATTATTTTTTCCCTAATAATATCCTTTGGATCAAGACCTCCAGTCTCAGAGTCCATATTAACCACTAAAAGATCTTTAATTCCTGATGATCTATTTTCATAAAAGATTATTGAACATGACATAAATTTTCTATTTAATTTTTGATAAAAAAATGGCTTAAATTAAATTTTTAATTTCTAACTTATCGCCTTGGTAAATAAAATTCTAAATCAGCAGAAAGGTTTCTGCTGATGGAATCCTAAGCTATGTGCAATATAAACGCAAGTGTGGCAAGGCTTTGTTAAGGTAATTATCCCTTTACATCGTTAGCTTCTCAACAACCGCGTCATCCTTAAGCCAAAGGCTTGAGGATTTGTTGATGTCTGACGCAAAACTCAAGAGATCCTCGAGCACTCGGCTCAAAGATGACGATGTAAAGGGATAATTACCTTTGTTAAGATAGAGTTAAGCATGAACAAAACTAATAAACTTTTTTCTAATTACTTGCTTTTATATTTTAATATTACTATGCTACGGCCAGTTGCTTAACTTGCTTGAGCAACCTTCACTTTTCTTATCGCGGGGTAGAGCAGCCCGGTAGCTTGTCAGGCTCATAACCTGAAGGTCGTTGGTTCAAATCCAGCCCCCGCAACCAATTCTTTGTAAGATCTAGTTAACTTTCAGATTTTTTGATTATAGGATTTAAGCTTCAATACCAGCAGCTTTGTCTGCTAATTTTTTAGCTAAAATTGGTTTAAAAGCTTTTTGTATTTTTACTGCGTTCCTTTCAATTAAAGGCCTTAATGCCATTGCGTAAGCTGTTTTAAATCTAGGGTTTTCAGTATCACCACTTGTAAATAAAGTATGTTCATTAAAAGAACTTAGTAATGTCATATTTCTAAAAGAATATGGATCTATTGCGCCATCAATTCTCAAATCTTTTTGTGATAATAATTCACTATCAAGTTCAACTTTATCACTATGATCTTTTTTTAATTTTTTTGGAGTTTGAAAATCTACAGAAGCACTTGCCCTTAAATGGACTTCACAACCAAGATCGACTTCAACTTCTTCCATTTCTTTAGACAATGAGGCGAGCATTAAATTTTTAAATGATAATTTATCTTTACTATTATCCTGAAAGCCAAGAGCTGAAGTTGCACAACAATCACACATATATCTTGATGTGTGCAAATCAAGAACTATATCATTTACTTTATAGTTTGATATTTTTTCACCTTCTTCTAATCTTTTTTCTAACTCCATACGTAATCTATAAGAAATATCATTCCTTACTTCTGGGCTTTCTAGTAAGGCACTAAACAATGCTTGTTCACTGTGTGAAAAACTATCACTTCTATTGTAAAAGGATGCCTGCATTTCTGAGTGAGTTAAAGGGGATTCAAGAACTTTCTTTCCTCTAGCATATCTGTCTTTAATTTTTGCAGTAAGATAATCATTAGACGAGTCATAACTACCAGCAGACATTGCAACCATATATTCAGAGGGTTTAAACTTTGATAGATTAACCACTTTCTCATTTGGAACTTTAACTGGAATAGATACCTCAAATTGACTACCTGATAAGTCTTCTACTATAAATGTGACAGAAGCAAAAACTAAATTTTCAGAAAATTTTGCTTTTTCTTTTGCTACACTACTAGCAGAATGGTCTACAACAATTTCTGGTTTTCCTGATACTTTTAAAGTTGTTTTGTGGGCAAAGAATTCTTGTTCTTCCATACCTTTAAAAGCATTTTCTTGCATAATTCTAATATTATTACGCAGCTCTGCTAAGTCTTTTTGTAATTCAAATTTTTTATGTAAAAGTTGTGTACGTTTATCTTTCATTAGGTTATAAGCTGCTGAATCATCATTTTTTTGGTTTCGAATAGCTTTTAAATGCTCTAAAATACCTAATAAATACTCTGCTTTTTGTGTATGTTCAACATCATCTAATTCTGAATCATATTCATCTTCAAATAAATACTTTGCTTTTTCGTAAAGGTCTTCCTCTTCATAAAAAAGATCTTCACCTTCAATCTTTCCTCCCTCCGCTCGATAATAAAGAGCTTCAATTTCTTTTAATAACTTATACTTTTCATTAATAGCATTAAATTGCTGACCTATTTGCTTAAGCTCAATTTGAGCTAGTGTGATTTCAGATTCTACACTATGTAGAATAACACTTTTATCCCTTAAATTTTTTAAAGTAGCTCCATACTCAACATTTACCTTACCATCCATAAATGGAAGCTGTTCAATTATTAATTGTTCCATTCTATATAAGTTTTTATGTAGCTCATCTGGACTGCCATCCACACCGTCTATACTAAAACCTTTGACCCAATTTACAGAATTTCTTATTTCTGGTTTTGCCATTTTCTTTTTTGAGAAATTAAAAATATAAACCAAATACTTACTTATATTTTTTAATCAATTCAACAGATTTCTTATACTTTGTAGTTCTGGATCAATATTAATCGGATTATTCACTTAATAGGTTTTTAGTATCAGATTTAAAAGATCTGAATGTCATGCTGACCTTGTAAAAATATGATTAGAAGACTGTGAGATCCATAATCATGCTTCGACAAGCTCAGTATGACATCAAGAAAAAATGGGTCAGGCTACTTTTATGATGAAAGTAGCCTGGCCCTTTTTTAAGTTGCAAAATCCACTGCCAAATGGTGCGAAGTAGCTAAGAATTTTGACTTAAAGAAAAAAGAAATAGACCGCATGGCTTCGGCTTTTGAACATGAGGATTTGGAGAGAGCGAATAAAATTTAGTTATTAAATAAGTGCAGCTATCGGTAATAAAAGATATTATTGTATCAGTTATGTCCTTAAATTGGTTATAACTGTCAGTTATCTCAAGGAACTATCCAATCTTAATCTGATAACTTGGTGGTAGTATATAGAATTAAATATAGTATACTGTCCCCAGAATTTGTACAATTTTCATCATCAATTCTTGTGTAATATATAATTTTCACTCTCTAGCGGATCTTGAAAAGAATTTATCGCTCTTTTTAAATTTTTTTCAGTTGTCCAAAATTGCGGCTCAAGAAAATTCAGGGGACAGTATACTTAATTAAACTATTATTTTACCGTAACTAGAATTTAATTAAGTATACTGTCCCCTGAACTATGAACTATGAAAAAACTAATTTTGAATATTGGAGTGGGATAAAAAAATCTGCCGAAATATTAAAAGAGATTTTTCCAAATGTTGATGATTTTGTGAGATGGAAAAAAAGTAACTAAACATTTTTGTGATCGAATTGTGAATAAATATATAAAAAAAATTTTCAATTTAATTGGAAATATTCCCAAAAAAATATTTTTTAAAATTAAAAAAATTGCATGGGGCAAATTTTCTGCGGAACTTAGAGGCTCTATTGAGCCAAGCGAAAGTGATTTAGAAGTCGTAGCTGAATCTTTGCTTCTTAAAAACAATATAGATAATTCTGAACACAATAAAAAGCTTATTCAGGCTTTTTTAAAAATCTCTCTTTCTCAAGACTTAGTCATATTTGATGCATGCAGCAAAATCGAAGAACATACAATAGAAGGCATAAGAAGACAGCAATCCATGAATATAAAAAATGTGGTAATTCAGGCTGTAAAGCAAATTGAAGAGGATTGCGATATACCTAATTTTGGCAGCACAAAATTTTTAACAATTTTCGACAAAATAAAAAATATTTCAGATGAAGATGTTCACGATCTTTGGTCTAAATTAATGGCAGGAGAAATAGTTAATAAAGGATCTTTTTCTTTAGTTACGATAGATGCGTTAAGCAAGATAAGCAGTAAAGATTTGAAATTTGTGGAGGAGATTGCCAGTTATGTTAGTAATGTTGGGTTATTAACTGATGACTATAATTATTACAAGTCATCATCAAAAAATAGTGATGATTTTAGTGATATTGAGATAATTTTTAATGTCAGTGTTTTTTTAACCACTAATTATAAGTCTATAGATGAATTTAAGAATTCCAGAATTTTCAGAGATAGTTATGCTAATGGTTGTATAGGGTTAAAATTTTACCATGGAGTATTGGAAATTGAAGTCGGTGAGGATATAGAAAAAATCAATAAAGTGTCTGCTAAAATCAGTGGTGTAAGTTGGGTAAAATTTGCTGAAATTATCCCGCTACTCAAACCCAAGAAAGTTAATATTGATGAGAAATTTTTTGATTTTTTAGATCACCTAAAGAAAAATGGCTGTCAGTATAATTATAAACCTTATCCATCTGTAATAGATGGAATATAAATTCAGGGGACAGTATACTTAATTAAACTATTATTTTACCGTAACTAGAATTTAATTAAGTATACTGTCCCCTGAACTACGACGAAAAGTTTGATTTGCGACGATGTCATTGTCTTATTCTAGATCTACTATTAGTAAGAGAAAATCCTTTCGCATCTTTGATGACAGTCGTTTGTTCTGGAGTGTCAGGTGTAACAGTTATGGTGTTAATTCTATTTATATTTTTTTTACGTGATTCCTTTGTTGTATCTACTGCAGCTTCATCAATAAAACTATTTGTTATTATAGCGGCAACTTTGATAGCTGAACCTGATATAATTCCTGCAGTAATCGGTATAAGAAGTGATGCTTCAGGATTATAACAATGGATTGCGCATCCGATAGCAAAGGCACTAGAAACAATGTTAGACATTATATTAATAAATTCTTTAATATTTCGTTCTAATTTTGCTTTGGCCATAATGATATTAAAAAAATATTTAAAAAATTTGGTCTATTGATTATGAATAATAAATAATTATGTGTCATGAAATAGCGTGGATTATAGGCATATGAGATTTCTTTACAACAAAATACTCATTTTAATTGAGGCCTAAAACGCCAATTTGGGATAAAAATGCCTCAAAACCAAGTATCGATAACAAAAGTTGCAAAATTGTAACTTGTTATTCTAAGCTAAAATAAAAAATTAAATTATGCGTAGACGAGACATATCAGAAGAAGAGCAAATTTTAAATTCAGGGGACAGTATACTTAATTAAACTATTATTTTACCGTAACTAGAATTTAATTAAGTATACTGTCCCCTGAACTACTTACTACTTGATGATAAGTCGGTAAAATAAAAACTTATTGTAAAAGTAGCGCAAAGTAAATGCAATTGTTAGAAACATAGGTTGCTTACATTTAAATTACAAAACATTACAATTTACTTTGTCAAAGCCTTGGGATATACAATCAACCACTAATTTATTAAATTTTTTTATATAAAAACTATGTGTGGAATTGTTGGTGTTGTTGGAAGCGACAATGCGATTGCTATAATTCTTGATGGCTTGAAAAAACTTGAATATCGTGGCTATGATTCAGCGGGAATTGCGGCGCTGGAAAATAATCATTTTAAAACAATCAAGGAAGAGGGCAAAATCATTCAGTTGGAAAGGGCGGTGTCACAAGAAATTTTTGCAACCACCACAGCAATTGGTCACACCAGATGGGCCACCCACGGGGTTCCAAGCAAAGAAAACGCCCATCCTCATGCTTCATCAAAAATTTGCGTGGTGCATAATGGCATAATTGAAAATTACCAAGAGATCAAAGAAAAACTACAAAAAAATGGGGTTAATTTTTTAAGCCAAACCGACACCGAAGTTGTGCCACATTTAATTGAACATTATTTTGAATTAACCGGCGACATTAAAAAATCACTGCTTTACGCCACCAAAGAAATTCGCGGAACTTTTGCCTTAGCAATAATTTTTAAAGATCACGACAACTTAATCGCCGTTGCAAAAAGGGGGTCTCCTTTAATTTTGGGAATTGGCAATAACGAAAATTATGTTGCATCTGATTATTACGCTCTTTCCAATTACACCAATAAAATCATAGCTCTAGAAGATGGTGAATTTGGAATCATCACGCCAAACAATGTTGAGGTTTTCAATCAACTTGGCGAAACTTTAAAGAAAAAAGTAAAAGTTATGGAAGTTAAGCATAACAAAATTTCCAAAGATGGCTATGATCATTTCATGCTAAAAGAAATTTATGAACAGCCACGGGTTTTGGAAGAAACCATTCAAGCTTATTTAAACCTTGATGATAACTCAATTCATTTGCCAAATTTTTCTTTTGATTTAGAAAAAATTAATAAAGTTACCATTGTTGCATGCGGAACTTCTTATTATGCAGGGCTTGTAGCCAAATATTTAATTGAAGAAATTGCCAAAGTTGAAGTTGAAGTTGACATTGCTTCTGAATTTCGCTATCGTCATCATCCATTTCGCGATGATAATTTAATGATCTTCATTTCACAATCAGGCGAAACTGCTGACAGCCTTGCTGCACTTAAATATGCCAAAGAAAATAATCAAAAAATTCTAACCATCGTAAACGTGGCCCACAGCAGCATGGCGCAACTGGCAGACACCGTAATTAAAACTGTTGCTGGTCCTGAAATTGGCGTTGCTTCAACCAAAGCTTACACTGCACAAGTTGCGGTTCTAGCACTTTTTGCCATTCATTTAGCGGATAAAAAATCAATAATTACCGAAGAAAAAAAATCTGAATTGTTGCACGAGCTTGTGGAGTCTGGTGCGAAAATGAATCAAATTTTTAACCCAAAAATCATTAAAGACATTAAGAAAATTTCTAAGTCTTTAACCAAAGCAAAAAGCTTGCTTTACATTGGTCGCGGAATTTCCCAAGTTACAGCCTTTGAATCAGCGCTAAAACTGCGCGAACTTTCTTACATCAACGCCCAAGGAATTGCCGCTGGGGAATTAAAACACGGAACTATTGCCTTGATTGACAAAAAAATGCCGGTAGTGGTTATCGCAATGCATAATGCCTTGTTTGAAAAAACTTTTTCTAACGCTCAAGAAGTTGCAGCACGCGGCGGCAACATTATTTTAATTTCAGACGAAGAGGGCGTTTCACATTTTAAAAAGATTGCAAAAAAAACAATTGCAATTTCTAAAATAAGCGGAATCATCCAAGAGTCATTATTACCTGTGGTTGTCACACAGTTATTATCTTATTACGTGGCCCTGTTTAAAGGTAATGACGTTGACCAGCCAAGAAATTTGGCAAAATCAGTTACTGTTGAATAAATATTTTTATGACAAACAATACAAAATCTCAAACCACAATTTCTGAAGAAATTAAATATCGCTCAGAGCTTCTTGCAGAAAAGCCCGACGGCATTTATTCTGGAATGCTTAAAAATTTTAACAAATTTGTAAACAAAGACCAATCTTTGCCAGAATTTGATCATAAATCTTATGATGCCACCATTTATGAAATGGCGCGCATTCAAATTCAAATTGATTTTTACAAATACATCAGAGACCGCCTTGCTGCTGCAGCTGTTAATGAAAATGATAAAAATGAAATTCTAAAAATTTCCACTGATTTCAATGATTTTTTGGTTAACCTGAAAGCTAAAGTTACAAAATTTTTGGACAGCAATTCAGAAACGTCTTCAACTTTTCCTTCACCTGTGATGAATGAAAAACCAGTTTTATCACCAGCATCTGGTGGCATGCACATCATTGAACATGATTTTGAAGATGACGACGAAGAAGAAAATAAGCAAGATGATCATGGCTTTAAAAAATATCTTGGCTGGATAAAAGGTAAAAAATAAATAAAATTTAAAGAATTGATAATTATCCGCTAGCAGATTAGATTTAATGGATAAAAAAACTATTCGGTGTCACGCTTCAACAAGCTCTAACGTGACACCGAAGGAATATACGCTATAAAGCTTAATTGATGAAAAATTCCGAAGCAAAATCAGAACTGCAAAATGAACTTCCAGCACGTCAAGAGCTTTACAACCTTGAAGCTGAACAAGCTATTCTTGGAACTGTCATTTTAAACAATGAATATCTAAATCGAGTTTCCGAATTTTTGCTTCCTGAACATTTCTATGAGCCAGCTCACCAGAAGATTTATTTGCAAATCATCCACAACATTGAAAAAGTCAATATCGTTGCCAATCAAGTTACGCTAAAACAATTTTTTGAATCAGACCAAAGCATCAAAGCAATTGGCGGCGCGCTTTATCTTTCAACTTTGCTTGCCGCAGCTTCTGCAATAATTGACATTGCAGATTATGGAAAATTAGTTCAAGATCTGGCGTTAAAAAGAAAATTGGCCATGATCGGCGAAGACATCGTCAATCAGGTTTACAAAAATGACAATAAATCAACTGCTCAAGAACAAATTGAGTTAGCCGAATCTCATTTATTCAAATTATCCGAAAACGATTCAGGAAAAAGCGATTTTCGCAGCATTTCAATTTCTTTAAAAGAAACTCTAGACAAAACTTTAATTGCCCGACAGCGCGATTCTCATATCAGCGGAATTTCCACTGGTTTGGTTGATTTAGACAAAATGTTAAGCGGCTTTCAACCTTCTGATTTGCTGATTCTTGCTGGAAGGCCTTCAATGGGAAAAACCGCGCTAGGCATTAACTTGGCAGTTAATGCTTGCAAATTTTTAAACCGCGACATTGAAAATGAAAAAGATAGAAAGGCAGTTGGATTTTTTTCTTTAGAGATGTCAGCAGATCAGCTTGCCACCAGAATTCTTTCCATGGAAAGCAGCGTTAATGCAACAAAGTTCCGCACTGGACAATTAAGTGAAGCAGAATGGGAAGCAGTTGCAACCAGAAGCGCTGAAATTGCAAAATTGCCGTTTTTTATTGACGACACTCCAGCGCTTACAATTGGCGCGGTTAGAACCAGAACTCGCAGAATGGTTCGCAAAAACAATTTATCCTTTTTGATTATCGATTATTTACAATTAATTCGTGGATCCTCTAACCGCTCTGATAACCGCGTGCAAGAAGTTTCTGAGATCACTCAAGGCCTAAAAGCAATTGCCAAAGAATTTAACATCCCCGTTTTGGCTTTGTCACAGCTTTCGCGCGCCGTGGAACAAAGGGACGACAAGCGACCACAGCTTTCAGACTTAAGAGAATCTGGCTCAATTGAACAAGACGCTGATGTGGTTGCATTTATTTATCGCGACAGCTATTATCACGAGCGTAAACGTCCGCCAGAAACTGAAGTGGAAAAATTCCACCAGTGGAAACAAGTGATGCAAGATGTGGCAAATAAATCAGAAGTCATCATCGCCAAACAAAGAAACGGCCCAGTTGGCAATGTGATGCTATATTTCGACGCAGAATTTACTCGCTTCGGCAATTTGGATGTTTATCACGCTCCTCGACAGGAAGAGTAAAATAACAGATCGTAATAAAAAATTTAAGAAGGATTGAATGAGTAGAAAAGGTTTTTTATGGCAACCAAAAAAAATTATAAAATGGCAAGAACAAAACGAGCTGCGAAGAAGAATAATCCATGGTAGAGCAGAATCTGATGGTAAAGAAGGTGGTATAGGTTCTTTTGCTGTTGAAGTTGCTGAAGACCTTGATGAAACTTCTGTTGGAAAAGGTGGATCTAAGGCTAATAAAAGTATGATTGAGTACTACAATAGTAGGAGAACACCAACTGAGGTTATTTTTGAAGTCCTTAAACGTGATACAAGACGATTTTATCTACTTTTAAAAGACCTAATCGCAAAACCAGAATCCGTTGATGAAAAAAAATTGTTAGTTTTAAAAAAAATTAACCAAATGATAGATGACAGAATTTCTAAACTTCCATATTTAGATTTCGCTTCTAAAAAAACTTCTGGTTCTACTTTATATGAAGATATAAAAACCCTTCTTGAAACAGCGATATCAAGTACATCTTCTATAAAACAAAAATTCGGCCTAGCAATAGAATCATTAGAAAAATCTCGACAAAATAAAAATAATGATTTTAAAAGCTATCATTTAAAACAAGCATCTTACCATTTTTTTATAGCAATTCTTGATCTTTCTGGAAAAGAGATAGATAAAAATTCTGAAATTCAGAAACTTTTAAGTGATGACAATAAACTAGAACCATTATTAAAAGCAGCTTTAAAAGCTCAATATGATCTTGAAAAAGCAAAAGAAAAGCCATTTAGAAAACCTGCGAAGCATCAGCCTACCCTCACCAAATTGGAATGGCTAAAAAAAATTAATCAGTTAGAATTAGGCGATGATGGTATTCTAATGGGATATCCGAAGGGTAGTAAATACTTGACTAAATTAATATCCACACTTAGACGTAATATCAATATGAATGCCAGTGATCCTTACCATGTTAGTGCTAGTGGTAAGTTGATAATTAATAAGCCAGAAATGTATGAAACTGTAGAAGCTGCATTAAAAGATCTTAAGAAAAGATTTGAAAAACAAGTCTATGCAAAAAAATCGCACTCTTTTGATGAAGAGCATTCTTGTGATGGAGCTGAAGAAACAGTCCCTGAACATAAAGAGATAGGAGTTAATACTGGTGGTGGGGGTGGAATAAAAGTGGTGACCGCTGCTACTGGAATAAAAATAACTCATAAAAGCTTGCAAACAAAGCTAGAAGAGGAAATGAAAAAAATAGAAACAAATGGCGATGCTGCTGCTCCAATTGTTGAGAGTGGCGGTGGTACTACTATTGAAGGATTTTCTGCTGATATTTTTGGAGGTGGGATAGTTGGAAGAAGTAGAAGAAAGGCTATAGCTAGTGCAGTTGCAAGTTTAAGCGATGAAGATGAGTTTGGAAGTGAATATGAAGCTGAAGCCACGGATGATTCAAGAGATGAAGATTATACTCTCAAAGGCAATCTTAGCAGTTCTAAAAGTGCAAAAAGAAGGGCGACAGGAGAAGGTGGCGGTGAATCATCACGAAAGCGAATGGCAGTTGCTAGAAAAAATAATGCAACAGATGATGAAGCTAAAGAAGATTTAGTTAGTGATAAAGGTGGTGGTGGAGGCGCAAATACAACAGGTGATGAATTTGGAGAAGGTAATGTTGGCGGTGGCGGAGTTGGGGATGACGCCGAAAATGATGATTGGCCTTTCGATGAAGACTGCACATTGTTTGTTGGTGGCGGTGCCATGTGTGCAGAGGGAGAAGAATCTGGTGATGAAATTTTACCAAATTCATCTCTATCTTCAGTATATTGGGCTAAACAAGTAAAAGATGCTACATTAGCTGTTAACCGACATTGAACAAGACGCCGACGTAGTTGCATTTATTTATCGCGACAGCTATTATCACGAGCGTAAACGTCCGCCAGAAACTGAAGTGGAAAAATTCCACCAGTGGAAACAAGTGATGCAAGATGTGGCAAATAAATCAGAAGTCATCATCGCCAAACAAAGAAACGGCCCAGTTGGCAATGTGATGCTATATTTCGACGCAGAATTTACTCGCTTCGGCAATTTGGATGTTTATCACGCTCCTCGACAGGAAGAGTGAATTAATAGAATTTGATAAAAAATTAAAATGAAAAGAAGCTCAATAGGAGATGAAGGCGAAATGGAAGCCAGATATCCTACTCGAAGAGGATTTGCTGTTGTTGGTGATAAGGATGGCGGTAAAGAAGAAACAGTTGCCCCAACAAAAAGCAAAACACCTTCTGATATAGAATGGTGCAGAGTAATTCAGAAATTAACAGTAGATCAGTTTGGTGGAATCAAAGGGCTTGATAAATCTGTTAGAACCTTATACGATTTTGCTAAAGACAAGATTGGAATTAATAAAAGTTCTCCTTGGACCATTTGTTATACTACTGGTAAAATTGTAGTAAAACAATCAACATTTGGCACTATAGAAGATGCATTAGAAGATCTTAAAAGAAGATGCCCAATCGATGGAAATTTTATAAAATTTTTTGGTAAAGAGATAGGAGTTGATAATGGTGGCGGGGGTGGAATAAAAGTGGTGACCGCTGCTACAGATAAAGTTGGAATAAAAATACCCCATAAAAGCTTGCAAACAAAGCTAGAAGAAGAAATTAAAAAAACAGAAGCAAATGGTGACGAAGCAAAGTCACTACTTTTAGAAAAAATAGAAATAAAAATTGATAAAATAAAATCAGAAGAATCAGAAAAAACTTCAATTATATATTCTAAGAGAATAATTGGTTGTCTTGCAAAAATTAAATCGGATCCCTTTAGAAAAGTATCAGAATATTTACGTAAAGGAAATGACTATAATGCAAAGCAAGCAGCACTTCATTTTTTTATGACTATTTTTGAAATGTCAGGAGAAGATATAAAGAAAGATACTCAAGTGACTGCCATTTTGAATAATAAAGAAGACTTAAAATTATTAATAGAAGCAGCTTTAAAGGCTGAAAAAAAACTTGAACAAGGAGCAAGACCTAGAGATAGAAGAAAACGTGGAAAAGAAGCTGCTGCTCCAGTTGTTGAAAGTGGCGGTGGTACTACGATGATGGGTAGGATGGCTGAAAGAAGTAAAAGAAATGTTAAGACAGTTGCTGCAGTTAGTGCAGTAGCAGGTTCAATTGAGGAAGATAAGTTTGGAAGTGAATATGAAGCTGAAGACACGGATGATTCAAAAGATGAAGATTATAATCCCAAAGGCAATCTTAGCAGTTCTAAAAGTGCAAAAAGAAAGGCAACATTATTAAAAATAGCAAAAGGTGGCGGTGAATCATCACGAAAGCGAATTGCAGTTGCTAGAGAAGATTTAGTTAGTGATGAAGGTGGTGGTGGAGGCGCTAATGCAACAGATGATGAACTTGGAGAAGGTAAAGGTGGTGACGGAGACGAAAATTATGATTGGCCTTTCGATGGAGACGATGATTACGACTTCACATGGACTGCTGTCAACTACACTGGTGTCGGTGACATGGGAGCAGAGGGAGAAGAATCTGGTGATCAAACTTTACCAACTTCATCTCCATCTTCATTAAATTTTGCTCAACAAGTAAAAGATCCCAAGTTAGCTGCTAAGCGACATTGAACAACACGCCGATTTGGTTGCATTTATTTATCACGACAGCTATTATCAAGAGCGTAAACGTGCTGAAGTAAAAAAATTTCACCTCGCAACGAGTAATAATTCAATATAAATTAATAATTAAAATGAGATTGTGGAAACCAGAAGAAATGGCAGAATGGCAAAAAGCAATTAAAAGAAAAGAGGCTGGTGATGAATCATCACGAAAGCGAATGGCAGTTGCTAGAGGAAATTTAGCAGGTAATGAAGAAGTAGCTGTTGCTCTAGTTGTTGAAAGTGATAAAGCTGATGTTGCAACAGCAGCACCATCTGTTGAGAAGAGGATAAGAAGTGGAAGAGCAGTGGTGAAAGCTGCTAGAGGTAAAGTTGGAATAAGAATACCTCATCAAAGCTTGCAAACAAAGCTAGAAAAGGAAATTAAAAAAACAAAAAGAAAAAACGGTGGACTAGAAAAATCACTTCTCTTAAATAAAATAAAAATAGCAATTGATGAAGCAGAAACAGAAGTATTAAAAAAAGATTCACATATATCTAACAAAATAAATAATTGTCTTAAAGAGATTAAATCGGATCCCTTTGGAAAAGTATCAGAATATTTACAGAAAGGAGACGACTACAATGCAAAACAAGCAGCACTTCATTTTTTTATGACTATTTTTGAAATGTCAGGAGAAGATATAAAGAAAGATACTCAAGTGACTGCCATTTTGAATAATAAAGAAGACTTTAAATTATTAATAGAAGCAGCTTTAAAGGCTGAAAAAAAACTTAAACAAGGATTAAAACCTAGAGATAGAAGTAGGAGATATAGAGATAGAAGTAGGAGATATAGAGATAGAAGTAATGGTAAAGAAGGGGTTGGTGCTCCAGTTGTTGAAAGCAATAGAAATGGTTTTGCAACAGCAGTTATTGCAGCTAATGCAGATCCATCTACAGAATTTGAAACTTTCGTTGGAGAAGGCGGTGGCGCCATCGGAGTCGGAAATTTAGACATTGCATTAGAAGAAAGCAGTATAGAATGGAAAAGCATACTTCAAGGATTAACAGTAAATAACAGAGGAATAATACAAGGACTTCCAGACACTAAAAAACCTACGGATTTACATTCATTTCTTAGCTCTAAACTTTCTATTAATCACCGTTGTTCTTGGTATATTTGTCCTATGGGTGACAAAGCTAAAATTATAATAAATGAATATGAAAAATTCCCGACTGTGGAGAAAGCATTAAAGGATCTCAAGAGAAGATGCCCAATCGATGGAAGTTTTATACAATTTTCTGCTGAAGATACTCTTGTTGGAGAAGCTGATGGTGGCGGCGCCAAAGAAGGAATTGCTGCAGATGGCGGTAGTAGCGGAATTGAACAAGGAGTAAAACGTAGAGATACAGGCAATGGTGAAGAAGGAATTGGTGCTCCTACTACAAAAGTTAAAAATCCCGTATCAACAGCAGTTGCAGCAGCCAGTGCAAAGCCCCATCTGTAAAACTGGCTTAATTAATTTTACATAATATATATTATGGGTAAATCTTCGATCGAAGGAGTGCTTGTCGAAGCATGATTCAGGATTCCGATGCTGGGCGGAGTTTGTAACTCTGCCCTTACTGTTCACTCGAATGAACCTATGGGCGGAATTACAAATTCCGCCCAGCACCTAAACCATTCCAGCTGGTAACTTAAGCATTTAAGCCAAAACTTAAAAAATATGGTTTTTACCCCAAAAAGCCTTGCAGGACGGGGTTTCCTAACCC